>QWPJ01000227.1 GCA_003671195.1 Planctomycetota bacterium | reverse complement strand
CAGGAGCAATTGCAGTCAGTCGAGGCGATCGCCATGGATATGAGCCCTGCCTTTGTCCGGGCTGCCAAGGAGATGATTCCATTGGCCGAAAGCAAGATCGTACACGACAAGTTTCACATCATGAAGATGGCCAACGAAGCTGTCGACAAAGTTCGCCGTGGAGAACATAAGCGACTGCTCAAGGATGGGGATGATCGACTCACGGGGAGTAAATACTTCTGGTTAACATCGCTTGAGAACCACAGCGAAAAACAACACGCTAGGTTTCAGTCCATTTGCAATCTATCGCTCGCTACCGGGCGAGCTTGGTCCTACAAAGAGCTCTTACGCGACCTCTGGGCCCAGGAGACGGAGGGGAAGGCAAAGAGCTACTTCAGAGATTGGTATCAGCGAGTCATTCGTACCAAGATGGCGCCGATGAAAAAACTAGCTCGGAGTTTGAAGGAGCGAATCGATAACATTGTGACCTACTGTACGCATGGGATCACCAATGCGGTGGCCGAAGGGATCAACAGTAAGATCATGTCGATAAAACGACGAGCGGGAGGCTATCGCAACATCGAAAACTTCAAAACCGCAGTGTTGTTTTACTGCGGTGGACTAGATCTCGACCCACGATAATGCCGGATGGACCTAAAAAAGAGAAGTCTTACCGATATTGGTACGACCGTTTAATTCTTCCCGATGAACTTTCGCGACAAGTCAAGATGAGAAGGGTAACGCGGCTAACCGATACACTTTGCAATGAGACAAAGCACAAGATGCGTTGCTCCCTGTTCCGAATTGAGCCGAATAAAGATCAGTGACCCATCTTGCTGACGGTTTGCCGTAAGGGAACACCGGCCTGATCGGTTTTTTCTCAGCGCAGGGCACGCTTGCGGGTAGATTCAAGGTGCGCTCTTGTTTCTATACCAGTTCTCTCAAGGAGATCTCGCTTATGTCTCGCTTAGCGCCCCCGAAAACCGCCCAAATTTGGGCCGAACGTATCGCCCGGTGCGAGCGATCCAATGATCCCACCGCGCAGTTCTGCCAGTCGATCAGCCGCTCGCTGAGGTCCTTCTTCCAATGGAAACGCAAACTCGTTTCAGCGACCCAATCCAGCGCATTCCTCGTGTCCAAACCTCCGAGCCGACCAAAGACACCATCGAGATCGAACTCCCGGAAGCAGGCGAACAGGCGAGAGGCTTTAGGAAACAGCCGAACAGCCGAAACAGCCTGCCATGCTCGGTGGTACGTTTCGCGGTCCATGGGTTGCCTGTTGCTTGACTTGATATCGTGGCTTGGTTGTTTGTGAAAACCTTGAATCAAGCTACCAGCCGACCGCTGCACGAACCCTACGAAAATCGAACAGCCGAAACAGCCTACCATGCTCGGTGGTACGTTTCGCGGTCCATGGGTTGCCTGTTGCTTGACTTGATATCGTGGCTTGGTTGTTTGTGCAAAGCTTGAATCAAGTGAACAGCCGACCGCTGCACGAACCCTACGAAAATCGAACAGCCGAAAAAGCCTACCATGCTCGGAGGTACGTTCCGCGGTCCATGGGTTGCATGTTCCTTGACTTGATATCGTGGCTTGGTTGTTTGTGAAAACCTTGAATCAAGCTACCAGCCGACCGCTGCACGAACCCTACGAAAACCGAACAGCCGAAACAGCCTACCATGCTCGGTGGTACGTTCCGCGGTCCATGGGTTGCCTGTTGATTGACTCGATCTTGTGACTTGGTTGTTTGTGCAAAGCTTGAATCAAGCCACCAGCGACCGCTGCACGAACCCTACGAAAACCGAACAGCCGAAACAGCCTACCAAATCGTGCAGCATCCCAAAGCCCTGAATGTCGGGACTTCTTACGGTCCATCCGGCATTATCGTGGGTGATGGTACAATTGCCGGCGAACGGAACCCCCAACCGGTGCAATCTACGTTAAAATCGATGGGCTTTCAGCAACTAATTCATCGGATGAGAAGGATGACGTTACCAAGACGCTCGCCAATGTTCAAGAGGCGACCGGCCAGACGGATCGCGACCAGCGTACACGTCTGATGCGAGCGTTCAACACGCCGTTTTTTCCGGACATCCTGGTTTGCAGCGAAGTGATGGGAGAAGGAGTCGACTTGCATCGTTACTGCCGATATGTGATTCATCATGATTTAGCTTGGAACCCCAGCCAGATTGAACAGCGAACCGGTCGCGTCGATCGCCTTGGCTGTAAGGCGGAGAATCGCCATTCGATCCATGTCTACTTGCCTTATGTTGCCGGTGCATCCGACGAACGGCAGTTTCGCGTGATGCGGGACCGGGAACAATGGTTCCGTATCGTGATGGGTCAAGACGAAGTGACTAAACTGATACCCAACGATGACGCTGGCTGTCGACCAAACCTTCCGCAGCAGTTCGTCGACCAACTGAGTTTTAACCTGGAGATTTAGGGTCTTCGCGGGCCTCGCCGAAATCACCAACTATCCTGGAGACGCTGATGAATTCTGAAATCGTATCGAGTGCCGACGGTGCTTACCTGAAATCGACCTTCTATTCGAGTGATCCCCAGAGCGAAATTCACTCCGATTGCAACCACGCGCGTATCGGTCGCAGTTCTCTTTGGACTCGACGAACGAGCGAGTCCCAGCAATATCAGCTATCCAGAAAGAGATGAGTGTGAGTCAGAGGTGTGATTGTTCCGGCCTAAAGGTTGACTTGTCTGCTCGAATTCGAATTTACCGTCATCATCGCTTAAAGAAGAAATGGTAGTTGCAAATGGCTCTATTCAAACTCAAAGGTATAGGTTCAGATCCACACGTCGCGGAACTGGAACTTGCGAAACCTGCGAAGCTAGCGCTCGAAAAACATCTTGAAAATTGGCTCGAAAAGAACCCCTGGGCACTTGCGGAGGAACCACTGCTCATCATCGGCCGCCAGACCTCCGCAAATACCGATGCTGGAACAGTATTTCCCGACTTGCTTGCGCTCGACAGCGAAGGCAATTTAGTGATCATCGAGCTCAAGAAGGCACAAGCTCCGCGCGAAGTTGTGGCCCAAATTCTTGAGTACGCTGCGTGGGCTAATGAGCTTTCGGAGGATGACATCATTGCGATTGCGGCCAACTACATGAGCTTTGCCTCAGATCAAGCTGAGCTTCTTCTTCACAGTAGATTCCTTGAGACATTCGAAACTGAGGTACGTCCAAAGCTCAAGTCTCGCATGCGTCTTTTCATTGCGGCAGAGTCGATTCCACCGAGCGTCTCAAGAGTCAGCAGGTTTCTTCGGATTCAGCACAGTATTGACATAAGTTGCATTGCGTTTTCCGTCTTCGAGACCGGAAGTAATGAGGTACTGGTCACAACCGACACATTGGTTGGCCATGAGGAGACCAACAGCCTGAAGACCTCCTCGTCAAAATGGTCTCGTGACAAGCCGGTTAGGCAAGTCGTGTGGGAGGCCGTGCAAGAGTTTTCCGCCAATGCCCCTTGTCGGACATTCGCACCAAAAGACATTGCGGAAGTCATTCTAAAACGATATCCGAACTTCAACCGCGCGACTATTAATTGCCAGATCACTTCGGACTGTATTAACCATCCATCACGGGGCCATTACCCAGGTGGTGAGGATCGATACTGGAGAATCGCAAAAGGATCATTTCGACTTGTTCAGCCAACAGACAATTTCGATTCAAGCGGCGATCCCTCACCGTAATAAACGCACTGGTATCCAGTTCAAACCATGTGCTGTCTCGTAGGGAAACAGCCAAACAGCCTTACGCGCGGTCGGCCCCTCATCCCCCCCGCCCCTTCTCCCCCAGCCAAAGCCCTGGGGGCGAAGGGGGGCCAAGCGGTTGGAGGTAGTTCTCCCCCAGCCAAAGCCCTGGGGGCGAAAGGGGGCCAAGCGGTTGGAGGTAGTTCTATATTCGCGAATATTAGTGTGTATTAGGGGTTGGTCGAGTCGTTACGGGGACCTTCACGCACGTCCGAGGCGGGCTTCGTCGAGGAAATCGTCGTGGGCAAGTGATGAAATTTCGTTTAACAGTCAGCCGTAGGCGTACTGGATTCATCGCCATCTTCGACGGCCTGTACGCCTTCGGCTGACTGTTAAACTAGTTCAGGCCGCCACCGCCTGGCGGCAGGTGGCTACGGGCGACAGGCCTCCACCGCCTGGCGGCAGGTGGCTACGGGCGGCAGGCCTCCACCGCCTGGCGGCAGGTGGCTACGCGAGGCCGTAGCCACTCGCTGCCAAGCGGTGGACTAGCGATAGGGAAAACAAACAGCCCCACGCGTCACCTAAATTATCCTGCCCGACTTAGACCACCAACCGCGTTAGGATCTTGCCTTCGTCGGTCGGGCCGATGAGCCGATTGAAGAGTCCTTGGTACTCATAGCCAAATCGGTAAGGATCCAAACCCAACAGGTGCAATAACGTCGCTTGGAGATCCTTGGGAGTTACCGGATCCTCGGCGACGTAATAGCCGATCTCGTCGCTCTGGCCATAGGACAGCCCACCTCGTACCCCACCACCGGCTAGCATCATCGAATACGCATACGGATGATGGTCTCGACCAAAGAAACCCTTCGACGGCGTATCGCGTACGTTGTTCTGCGACATCGGCGTTCGGCCAAACTCGCCCCCAACGACGACCAAGGTGCTCTCGAGTAACCCTCGCTGCTTCAAATCGGTCAAAAGTCCCGAAACGGCTTTATCAAGCTGCTGGCATTTGATCGGCAGCGTCTCATCGAGCGACTCACCAGGAGACGAACCATGGTGATCCCATCCCCAGTCGAACAACTGTACGAACCGCACGCCCGACTCGACCAACCGCCGTGCCAACAAGCAGTTGTTGGCCATCGTCGGATCGTCCCCTCGGTAAAAGACCCGAGGATCTGTCTCCGATTCGGCCTGCGATACAAAACCGGGCTTGGCCCCGTACAAATCCAAAGTCGCTTGACTCTCGCTTCCTAAATCCATGACCTCCGGGACCGAAACCTGCATCCGATAAGCCAACTCGAACTGCTCGATCCGAGTCAGGGTCTCCGGGTCGGCTAGCCGCTGGTGATGAACCGAATTGAGATCCTTGAGCGTGTTCAAAACCTCGCGCCGCATCCCCCGGTCGACTCCCTTGGGATTCGACAAGTAAAAGACCGGGTCCCCACTGGTCCGGCACTGGACCCCTTGATAAACACTGGGCAGAAAACCGCTTCCCCAAAGACTCTTGCCCGCATCGGGCGTTTTTCCACCCGAAAGCAAAACGACATACCCGGGTAAGTTCTCGTTCTCGGAACCCAAACCGTAGGTCGCCCAAGCTCCCAACGTCGGGTATCCCAAGCGAGCTTGCCCGGTATGAACAAGCAACTGCGCCGGAGAGTGATTAAACTGGTCGGTCTGCATCGAACGGATAATCGCTACATCATCGGCATGCTTGGCCAACCCCGGCAAGAGCTCGGACATCCACTGCCCACTTTGCCCATGCTGAGCAAAAGCGAACATCGGAGCGAGCATCTTGGGCACCCCTTTGATGAACGCAAAACGCTTGCCTTCGAGGTACTCTTTGGGGCATTCTTTGCCATCGAATTTTTTTAACGCTGGCTTGTAATCGAAGAGTTCCAATTGCGATGGGGAGCCCGCAAGATGGATATAGATCACTCGGGTCGCACGGGCCTTTTGAGGCGGAACCTTCGGGGCCAACGGACGCGTTTCGCCAGCCACCGCCGAGGGCTGCGCACTTTGCCCTGTGAGCATGGCTAAGGCGACTGCTCCGAGCCCTAAACCCTGGCGACTCAAAAACGTGCGGCGGGTTTCGCTCGACAATCGCTCATGAGCCAGCGTGTTCATAGCCGCCATATTGTTCATAGCCGACATATGATTGATAGCCGCCATATTATTGATAGCCGAATGGGTGTTTCTTGGCATGCGTTCCACAGGATCGTCAGAGGATAACTTTAAGGCCTAGTCAGGAACTCATCGAGGTTCAGCATTGCCGAGGTCAGCATCGACCAAGCTGCAAGCTCCTGGACCTCGATGTTTGGATCGATTTTTTCTGGATAGTCGGCCAACAGCGCACGGGCCGAATCGGGGTTCTGGCGAAAGTACTCGCGAGCTCGATCGAGCAATTTTTCCAATCGGTCGAGTTCTGAGGCTTCGATCGGCCGGACCATCGCAGCGGCAAAACCTTGCGAAATCCGATCGGTCGGAGATTGCGTCTGCGCGAGCCATCGGATCGCCATGGCGATCGAGGCTTCGACGTACACAGGGTCGTTGAGCGTCACGAGCGCTTGGAGCGGTGTGTTGGTCGTGATTCGCCGTATCTGGCATACCTCGCGGGTCGTCGCATCGAAGAGCTCCATCGAGGGATAAGGGGTCGTGCGTTTCCAAAACGTATAGATACCGCGTCGGAATCGGTCCTGGCCCGGACTCGTCACCCACTTGGCTCCCGAATAAGTCGAGCGCCAAAGGCCCTCGGGTTGTGGCGGCATGACCGGGGGCCCCCCAAGTTTCGGGGACAACAAACCACTTGCCCCAAGAGCCTGATCGCGGATCACCTCGGCGCTGAGGCGAAAGTGTGGGGCCCGACTGAGCCAAACGTTGCGTGGGTCCCGTTGGGCTCGAAGCTCATCGAACACATAAGCTTGCTGATAGGTATTCGAAAGCACGATGCTTCGGAGCAGACTCTTGAGTGACCATCGCATCGAATCGCGGTAATCAACAGCCAGCGTATCGAGCAACTCCGGATGGCTCGGCAAGGAACCGGTTGCACCGAAATCCTCCTCGGTCTCGACGAGACCGCGTCCAAAGAGCTGAGCCCAGACCCGATTGACGGCCACCCGGGCCGTAAGCGGATTATTCGGTGAGACGATCCATCGGGCCGCCGAGAGCCGATTGGGAATTGGATCGGGAATTGGATCGGGAATTGGATCGGTAAGCCCATCGGCGTTCCCCGCATCGAACAGTGGCAAAAGGGCAGGTGGGACTTCGTCACCTGGATCCAAGAAACTACCGCGCCGGTGGACTCGCGTTTTGCGTTGGGCGGCTCCTGCGAGCTCTTTGAGGATCGGGAGCTTGGGGATCGTCCCCATGAGCCCCTGAGTCTGCTTGTCGAGCTCCTGCACTTTGCCCGCCGCAAGCTTGACGCTCTGGAGATCCTCGACCGTCAGATCCTCTTTTCCCTGCGATAAGGAAACTCGGAACCGATGGAGCATCAAGTGATTGCCGTAGGATTGAACGATGGAGATTCTTAAGCGGTCGGAGGGCTTGAGCTCGATCGCTTCGGTAAATTCGAAGATCCCCCAGTGGGCCTGCTTCTGTTTTGGAGAAACCGCCCAGCCGGTTTTGGGATCCTCATCGACCGCACCCTTGAGGGGCCAACTGTTTTGCTCGAAGCTCGCTTTGAGCGGTCCGAGCGCGATCTTTCGTTCCTTGATCTCGCTGCCATCGTTCGTTTTGACGAAGACCTGCAGTTCGTTGATGACAAAGTTCGGGTCGGTGGCGTTGAGCCCCAAGCGCTCGCTTGAATCCTGGGCCTGGACCTTGGCCATCATCGCATCGAGTTTCAGGACTTGGTATCGCCCAGGGGGCAATTCGAACTCCAATTGGTACACATCGGTCGCTGGCCGGTCGGCAAGTGCCCGGATCGAACGGTCCGGTTCGATGACCAAGCCTGCTTGGCTCTCGGCGGTGGCCGAAACGGCTTGGGCAATGGTCCATTTCGCATCGATGAGCGATTGCGATTCGGCCCGAATACGATCGAGGTCCGCGACCGATTCCTGCCGCTGCTTCTGAAGCGATTCGAGTTCGGATTGCTGCAACTCTGAGGGGATCGAAAGCTTTGGCTCGTCGTCGTAGCGATCGGCATCTTCGGTTTGGTTGAAGATCGCGTAGAACTTGTAATAGTCTTCGATGGCGATCGGATCGTACTTGTGCGAATGGCACTTGGCACACCCCATGGTCAATCCCATCCAAACCTGAAGCGTCGTATCGACACGGTCTTTCACGGCAGCGATTCGAAACTCTTCATCATCGGTCCCCCCTTCGTCATTGCTCAGGGTCGTCCGATGGAACGCCGTGGCGATACGCTGAGCCGTCGTGGGATTCTCAAGCAGGTCCCCTGCGAGTTGTTCGACGGTGAACTGATCGTAAGGCATATCGTCGTTGAGCGCCTGGATCACCCAATCGCGATAGGGCCACAGATCCCGGGTCAGATCCTTCTCGTACCCTTTGGTGTCGGCATAGCGAGCCAAATCGAGCCAAAGTCGGCCCCAGTGCTCCCCGAACCCTGGATGGATGAGCAACTCGTCGACCATGCTTTCGATCGCTCGATTGCGATCGAGTTTGTACTCAGCGACAAATCGCTCAACCCGTAGTTGCTCAGGATGCAAGCCTACAAGGTCTAGCCAAAGACGGCGGACCAAGGTGTGAGGATCCGCACTTGGGGCTGGCGATAGCCCTTGGCGTTTCATGGACTCAAGAACCCAGGCATCGATCGGGGACTTGGCCCACGCATCCTTGGGAAACTCTGGCGGGGCGAGTTTTTTGGGCGGTTCTAGCGACCAATGGTTTCCCCATCCGGCTCCCTCTTGGATCCATCGCTTGAGCAATTCGCGCTGCTGGGGGGTGACGGTCTTTCGAGCCGATGGGGGCGGCATGACCAAATCGGGATCATGGCTTTCGATCCGACGCAGGATTTCGCTTTGCTCTGGAGAGCCGGCCACGACGGCTTGTTTGCCCTCGCGGACGAGCTTCGAGGATTCCTCTTCGTCGAGCCTCAGATCCGCTTGGCGGTGGGCCGCGTCGGGTCCATGGCAATGGAAGCAATGCTCGGAGAGTATCGGGCGAATCTCAAGCCCAAAGTCGATCGACCTCGATGCTCTTTCGGCGCTCTGTTGGGCCTCGACTGGTCCAAGTCCTGACCAAGCGATCGAGGTGATGGCGACAAGACAACCGAAGAGTTTCGATATCCAGCTCATCCAGTTCGCATGGAGGCTCGGTACGAAACCGGTAAGCTCGCCGCTCGGACGATTGACCGCGCTATGAAAGTTCCCCATTTACTTCGATACCGACTCTTCCGGGTTTTTCATGGTGATTTTGGCAAAATAAGCTCCCTTGGGATCGCCCCGTCGGAGGGTCTCTCCAAGCGTACCGATCGTTCGTTTAGGGGTTCCAGAATAGACTTCTTGGCCCTTCCAAGCGACGGCGATCGGTTGATCGCAGTTGACGAAATCGTCCTTGAGGTAGATGGTTAGCTCCTTAAGATCGGATTCCTCGACCGAGAATTTCTGCGCGTCGCGTTGTACCACCGCCAGCGCTCGGTCGGGGATTTGGCCATCGGTCCCGAGCCAATAGAAGCGACGGCCGACGATGTCATCCTGTTTCCAGACGATGCGTTCAGGGTAACGCTGCCGAGTGAATGCCTTCATCCAAGGTAACGCTTCTGCATCCTGGCGATCCATCCAGTGCGGTTTGCCAGCATGCAATTTCACAAAATGCTCGTAGCCCTTCGGGTCTTTGGATTGAAGATCGGCCAACAAGTTCTTCCAAGTAGTCGCCGTTTGATTGCGATTGTAGGCCCCATCTTTTTCACCCATGTGGATGGTAAAGGGTAGGTTCCTGAGTCCTAGCGGTGAGGTTTCGTTCGGGTGGCCAGCCATCATCGCAGCCGCAGCGAATCGGTCTGCCATGCGGGGTGCAAGCTGGTAGACACCATCCCCCCCGGCAGAGTATCCCATCAGATAGACTTTATCCGGATCGACATCCTCAAACAGAACAAAATCCTCGATGAGCCGATCGAAGAGCCCGTCGATGTGCCCCTCGTGCCATAGGTTCCACGTATTCGTCGGTGCCCTGGGCGCGACGTAGACTCCCTCGTCGAGTTTGTACAAACGCTTTTGGTTTTCCCATTGGCCATCGTTGACCTGAGCGGGAGCACCGCCGCCACCGTGCATCGAGATGTAGAGGCTCCGACCATTGGCTGGTTTCTCGCCGAAGACTGTGTATCCAAAGGGCATCTTCAAGCCACCGAGCTCAATACTTTTTTGCTTGAACTCCTCGCTTCTTGCCTCTCTCAAGCGAGCCATGTGGTCGTCGATCAAGAGTTTCTCGGCCGCTTGGGCCTGCTTTAGCGTCAGGGCTTGCGACGAAAACGTTTGATCGGCCAAAGGCCCCCGAACGTCGATGGGGTTCTTCAGATAGGCTTTCAAGTCCTCGAGAGGGCCGGGCTCCGAGGGTTTGTTCGACGATGGAGTATCGTTTGCTTTGAGGCTTGCTTTCCAGTCGACCAACACGCTTCGGTCTGCGACGGCAAGGTCCTCTTGGTGTTTTTGTCCTTGGGCTTCGAACTCGACGCGGTACTTGGCCCCTTGTTGGAGGTAGAAATGCAAGTGATCGTTCGCATCGAAGGAATCGTTCTTGGTTTTTCCTTCGGCGACGAGCTGGTTCGCTTGATCGAATACCTTCAATCCTGCGACCAGACGCTGGGAACTCATCGCGTCGAGGGCGCGGAAGGACACCATTTGGGTCCCTTCGGGAATCTTCAAACCGATGTTGGTGTAGCGGTCGGTCACGTTGACCGCGCTGATGTAATCGATGGAACGGTCCCAGACCATCGGGAATCGAAGTGGAGTACGCTGGAAACTGACCGCATAGATCGCATGCTTGAGATCGTCTCGTTTGGCCGTTGAAGCTCGACCGATGAACCAAGCTTGGTCAAGCTGATCGCCACTGGGCTCGGCCGCTCCGGTAAAGTGCCAAGAATCGTCCCAGATTTCGACCCAGGAATGGTTGCCGCTGTTGTCCGACCACAGAGGAGTACCGACGAACCGTGCGGGAATTGCAAGGGATCGGCATGCATCGATCAAGAGGACGGAAAGTCCCGTGCAGGAGGCCAGTCCCGATTGCAGCGATTCGTAGGGGCTCTGATCCGCCTTGGCTCGCTGGGTCGAGTACTTCACTTTGACCAAGGGGAACAGTTTTTGGTTGATCATCGCGGCGGCCTGAGCCGGTGTCGTTGCACCTTCGATCAACGGAGCGAATCGTTCGCGAAAGTCCTTGCGCCAGGCGTCTCTTCGTTCGTTGATATTCACATACGGAAGGATGTTGTTGAGAAATATCTCCTTGGGGATTTGGTCCTTCCACGGGGCCTTCTGCAGAGCGTCGTGGGCCTGTTCGATCTCGCTCAAGAGAAAATCCGCTTTGAGACTCTTCAGGTCCCTAGGAGGCATGTTCGCGATGAGGAACTCAGCCGATTCCCTCTGCGAGGCTTGAACCCCAGAGAGGACCTTTTCAAGCTCGCTGCGATTCTCTCCGGCGAGAGCCAAAGCCTCTTCGAGCCCCAAAGCTTCGGAGGCCTTGAGAGCCGATTCCTGCCCAAGGACGCTCGGCGGTTTCGTTATTGTGTACCCACAGGCCAGGATCGGACCTAGGACCGCAGTCCACCAAGAGCGTTTCGACCAGAGTGATTTCAACTGCATTCGGCGGGTTCCCTAGACGTAGAGATGGAAGGTTACTAAAGCGGGCAGGAGCGTTCGAATCGATGTCCCATCAAACGGTGTGCGAGACGTGCAGCTCGCAGCAGCAGTCGGGTTAAACCCCAAGTTCGATTCAAAAACGCCAATGAAATTCTACCTGCTACACGCCCTTACGCAAACGGGCAAGCACTTCGAAGCCCCCAGGCCCCGAGCCCCGCCACCCCGAGCCCAGCCAACGGATCCTAGAGCCCGGTAGAATGAAGCCCGGTAGAATTAGGGCCCAGTAGAACCGGTAGAATATGCGCCGGTGAATCATCAACTGGCAAAATAGCGTTCGGCGAAAACAGCTAGACTGATATCGGGGTCATTCTCGAAGCAAACCCCACGAAGAGTTCGTACCATGCCAAAGCCACCCATGCCAAAGCCACCCATGCCAACGACACCGATGCCAACACCACGATGCTGTTTACAGATCGCTACGATGATTCTCATCGCCTTAGGTGCATCCCGAGGATTGGGCGCTGAGCCTGTGAGTTTCCAAGCAGGTCCACCGGGGCGGTCCTTGGGTTCCAAATCCCCGAATGTGCTGCTCATTTGCATCGATGACCTCAAGCCTAGGCTCGGTTGCTACGGCGATCCGAGGGCCAAAACACCGAGCATCGACCGACTGGCCAAGCGCGGTGTTCGCTTCGATCAAGCTTACTGCAATCAAGCCGTATGCTCGCCGTCTCGCAACGCGCTGCTGACGAGCTTAAGGCCCCAGACGCTCGGAATCTATGACCTGCAGACCAACTTCCGCAAAGGTTCCCCCGAAGCGATCAGCCTGCCGCAGCATTTCAAATCCCACGGGTACCACACCCAATCGTTTGGGAAAATTTTCCATGTGGGGCATGGGAATACCGACGATGCAAAATCCTGGAGTGTTGAATCGTACAAACCCAAAGGAAGAAATTACCAAACCCCTGAAAACCAAAACCCTGAAAACGCCAAGGACAAAACCAAGGCAGCGGCCTTCGAGTCGGCCGATGCCCCCGAGGAGCTCTACAACGACTCGTTGATCGCAGATGCCGCCATCGAAACGATTGGCCAGAAGGGCTCCTCCGATCAACCGTGGTTCCTAGCCGTCGGGTTCCTCAAACCTCACCTGCCGTTTGTCGCACCGAAAAAATACTGGGATTTGTACGACCCGAAGGAAATCGCATTGGCCTCGTTCCAACAACCTCCGGCCGGTGCGCCGGGTTTCGCATTGCAAAATAGCGGCGAATTGAGGTCCTACTCCAATGTGCCGTCTCAAGGCACCCTTCCAGAATCGCTTCAACGCGAGTTGATCCATGGGTATCTGGCCTGCGTGAGTTTCACCGATCATCAAATCGGTCGACTGCTCGGGAGTTTGGACCAAAACGGACTGAGCGATCAGACCATCGTCGTGCTTTGGGGCGACCATGGATGGCACTTAGGCGACCATGGCATGTGGTGCAAGCACAGCAACTACGAGCAAGCTACCCGAATCCCAGTCGTCGTGTCGGCACCAGGCAAAGCCAAAAACGCTTCGAGCCAAGCTCTGATCGAATCGGTCGATATCTATCCGACCCTTTGCGAGCTGGCCGGGATCGAATCCCCCAGCGGACTAGATGGCAAGAGTTTTGCCAGAGTCCTCGAAGATCCGAGTCTCCCCCATCGCGATCATGCCATTCAAGTCTACCCCCGCAGCAAGGAGGGGACAGGCCAAGTCCTAGGTCGATCGATCCGCACGGATCGCTACCGGTTGGTCCAATGGAAAGCTTGGGCTGCCCCTGAGGAATCCTCCGACTGGGAACTGTACGATTACCAAGTCGACCCCTTGGAAACAAAAAACCTTGCTCCCGACCGCCCCGAACTCGTCGCCCAACTGCGGAAATTTCTAGACACCCACCCGCAAGCGAAACCCCCAGTCAAAGAGGAGCTCGCTTCGGGGAACTCGGGGACTTCGGGGAATTCGAGCGTCGGGTCTCCCGAGGGTTCCAAGCCGACCGACCGAGAGGCTCTGTTTGCCAAGAAAGACGCAAATGCCGATGGATACCTGACTTATCAAGAGTTTATGCAGGGACAAAAAGACCCAGAGCAGGCCAAGGGTAGGTTCGGAAAGTTCGATGCCGACCGGGACAACAAGCTCAGCCGCAGCGAGTTTGTATCCAGCGGCAAACCGAGCAAATAAACCTCATTTAAACCTCATTACGGTTCTATCTTCCAAAAACCACCCTGTTTTTTTACTTTTCCGGATACGGTTTTCCTGCGATCGACGTCCAAGTTTCAGTGCTTCTGTGTTGCTTGCCATTTGCCTATCTTCTACTATTTGCATGGGTGCCATGCCCCTCGGAGCTTGGGAACCCAGTCGCTGGCAATCATCAGCGATCGAGAACCGATACATTCCTTAGAGATGAAAAGACCACTCATGCATACGACCTCGAGGCTATCCCGCAGACTTGGATTTCGAAGATACCTTCTGGCAGCCATTGCCGGTTCGATGCTCGTCTCCTCCCCGACCCAATGGCTCTGCGCCGAGGAACTCCCTCGCGTAGCCAACGTCAAGGAACAACCAGCCGACAACCGGATGATCATCCGCAACGTTCGGAACCTAGTCGAAGAGGGGCACATCACCCAACCGAAATTCAACGACGAAGTATCCAAGCGGGGGTTTGCACTTTTCCTCAAGCAAGTCGATCCACTCAAGGCCTATCTGTTGCAATCCGACGTCGACGAATTCCGTCTGCAGGAGACCAACCTTGACGATATGCTCCTGAAGAACAACATTTCGTTTGCTTACACCGTCTACAAACGGTACCTGGATCGTTTGAATGAAATCATGCCGATGGTCCATCAATTGATCGATGCACCTCAGGATTACAGCGTCGAAGAGTACCTCGAGAGCGATGCAAAGACGATCGAGTACGCCAAGAACCTCGACGAACTCAAGGACCGTTGGAGAAAGACGATCAAACTCAGCTACCTCTCGGCCAAAGCCGATGGAGACAAAGAAGAGGAGATCAAGGAAAAGCTTCACAAACGTTACCGAACCTACTACAAGAACCGTTCGCAAACCGATGTGTACGAACTTCTCGAGATGTATCTTACCGCCCTGACCAGTTCGCTCGATCCGCACACCAACTACATGGCCCCGCGTGAAAAAGCCAACTTCGACATGCACATCTCCTTGAAGCTCAAGGGGATCGGCGCCACGCTTCGGGCCGACGATGGCACGACGATGGTCGAAATGGTCGTACCAGGTGGAGCTGCGGACAAAGACGGAAGGCTCAAAGTCGGCGACCAGATCGTCGCGGTCCAACAAGAGGACGGGACCCCGGCTGTAGAAACCCTCGATATGAAAATCGATGATGTCGTCTCCATGATCCGAGGAGAGGCTGGGACGAAAGTCAAAATCCACGTCAAACCCAAGGCCGGCGGGGAACGCCAAATCTACGAGATCACCCGCGCGGTGATCAAACTCGAAGACTCTGCGGCCCAAAGCGAGATCATCGAACACGGCAAAAAGCCCGACGGAACCCCTTACCGCGTCGGCTACATCAAGCTGCCAAGTTTCTATCTCGATATGGAAGGGGCTCGTTCCAACAAGGACGATTACCGACGAACCTCCAAGGACCTGGAAGTCATCCTCAAGAAGTTCAACGAATCGAACGTCGATGTCTGCGTTCTAGACCTTTCGCGAAACGGCGGGGGCTCGCTGCCCGAAGCCATCGCAGCGACAGGATTGTTCATCGACTATGGTCCTGTCGTGCAGGTCAAAGACCCCAACGGACGCGTGATCCCGATGCTCGATGAAAACCGAAGCATCAGTTGGAAAGGCCCCTTGGTCGTCAAAAATAGCCAGCTCAGCGCCAGCGCCAGCGAAATTTTCGCAGGAGCCATCCAAGACTACGAGCGAGGTCTGATCGTCGGCGATCCGAAATCCCACGGAAAAGGAACCGTCCAAACCTTGGTCGATCTAGCCCCGGCCGCCTTCGGAATCGGTGCCGCGAAACCTCAAGGAGCCCTCAAACTGACCATCCAGCAGTTCTACCTGCCCGATGGACGTTCGACGCAACTCGAAGGTGTCTCGTCTGACGTGATCCTCCCATCGATGACCGCTGAAATGGACATCTCAGAAACCGATCTGGATTACCCGCTTCCCATGGATACGGTCAAAGCCCAGCCGCACAAGCACTATTCGATGGTCGACAGCACCATCAAAGCGAACTTGCAAGCCCTCTCGGCCGAACGGATCGCCAAGAATGAGGACTTCGGTAAACTCCTCGGCCGCATCGATGCCTATCGCAAACAAAAAAGCGAAAAACTCATCCCCCTTAAGGAAGAGGAATACATGGCCCGCCGCAAAGAGACCAGTATGGAAAAGGAAGAGGAAAAGCAACTCGATAACAAAGCCGAACGCGATAAAGTTTTCGTCAGTGACTTCTACAACGAAGAAGTCCTCAACGTCGCGATCGACTACGTCAAATCGCTTGCAGCCTCCGACTCCTTGGTCACCAAGTAACCAAGCGATCAACTAGGATCTTCCGCATCGCGGACCAATTCACCTTCGGCGGTGTCTTCCATTCCCATGGAACACCGCCGATTGGTTTTTACACCCAACCGACCAGGAAACGACGAAACGACGAAATGACGACACCACCTTATGGCTCCTAACGATCCGCAACCGATTAGCACCTCAAGACGATCCCGCAGCCTGAGCAAGTGGTTTTGGACACTTTGCCTCCTGGCCGTCGCTGCCCTTTTTATCAGTCGCCAAGCCATCTACGAAACCGACCACCAGATCGCAAACCTAGCCGGAATCCTCTGGGGTATCATCGCCTTTCTCATGGGTGTCATCGCCTTGTGGCTCTCCAGGTCGATCGCGTTGAAATGGAAGCTCGCCCTCAGCGCGCTTCCCCTGTTCGCACTCGGAGCCTTCTACGCATGCTTCGAATACACAGGGGTCACCGGCGAGGTCCTCCCTAATTTCCGACTGCGAAGTTTCTTGCGGAGCAAACCTCCCGTCCGCCCACAACGGCCAGAGATTCAAGAAGCGAACATTCCAGCCGAACTCAAATCGCATCGATTCTCTCAGTATCTAGGGAACGATCGAAGCGGGATCGTCGACGAGCCCCTCTTCTCCATGGACTGGGAACGCAAACTCCCAACGCTCCTGTGGAGACGCCCAATCGGCGATGGCTGGTCAGGGTTCGCCGTCTCCCAAGGCATCGCTGTGACACTCGAGCAAAACGAGCAAGACGAAGTCCTGACGGCACTGTCGCTCCAAGATGGAAATACGCTCTGGAGAGTCAAACGCCCCGGTAGGCATTATCATCCCATGGGAGGACTCGGACCGCGATCGACTCCTACCATCGTGAATTACAAAGACCAAACGCTCGTCGTGGCTTTGACCGCAACCGGGCATCTGCTTTGCGTCGATCTCCAAACCGGATCGGTCCGTTGGGAACTTCAACTCCTAGAAAAATCACAGACCAATCAAACCGACTTCGAACTGGCAGTCAACTGGGGCCGTGCGGCATCTCCCCTGGTCCATAAGGATCGAGTGATCGTTCCTCTGGGCGGAGCCCAAAACCAAATCGCCAGCTCGCTGATGGCTTGCTCGCTGGACGATGGATCGGTGCTTTGGACCCAAGGGAAATCGCAAATTAGCTACGCCTCGCCGGTCCTCATGAACATCCATGGCGTCGAGCAAATCGTCAGCGTCAACGAAGGTGATGTCACCGGTCATGCTTGGGAAGATGGTCGAGTCCTCTGGACCTCGCCCTGGGCTAGCAACTCCAACGGAGCTGCCTGCGCTTCCCAACCCATCCTCATCGAAGCCAATAAAATACTCGTCGGGAAAGGATATTCCCAAGGCTCCAAGCTCTTCGAAGTCAACTTGAAAGAGCCCGGCTCGGAAACAGAACCCATCGAGAACTTGCAGTCGGGCGATCCAGTTTGGAGCACCAAAGACCTTTGGTCGATCAACAAAATCTTGAAGACGAAATTCACATCCTCGATTTACCATGACGGAAAACTCTTTGCCCTCAGCGATGGGATCTTAGAGTGCGTCGATCCAGCAGACGGATCACGCATTTGGCGAGGCCAACGCTACGGCCAAGGCCAAACGCTTATGGTCAATGGAACCCTCCTGGTCAGTTCCGAAGACGGACGGATCGTCGCGGTCGACAAAAAATCCGGCAAGCCGATCGCCGAGATGACCGTTCTCGAAGGGATCACCTGGAACACCTGCGCAGTGGCCGGCCCCTTTCTACTGGTCCGAAACGGTTCCGAAGCCGTTTGCTTAACGGCTCCAGCACTAGGCGAAACAACAAAGTAAGCGTGTGAATCAAGACACCCAAACCAATACCAGAGCCTTCGAAGGACTGATCCTGGGATTTGACCCAGGGTTGGCCATCACCGGCTATGGGATCCTTCAGGTCCAAAACCAGCAACCCGAACTGGTCGAGGCGGGCATCCTGAAAATGCGGCGAGACCGAACGCTCGCCGAAAGGCTCAAAGAGCTGCACGATGGAGTGCTCGAAGTGCTCGGATCGTTCCCGATTGCCGTCGTCGCAATCGAACAGCTATACTCCCACTACGAGCGTCCCAGAACGGCGATTCTCATGGGACATGCCCGAGGCGTTTTGTGCTTGGCCGCAGCCAATGCGAACCTCGAAGTCCACTCGTACGAAGCGACGAAGGTCAAGCGGATGCTCACCGGCAACGGCCGGGCACCGAAGGATCAAATGCAACAAGCGATCCGCTTGCAACTGCGTTTAAAAGAACCACCCGATCCGCCCGACGTGGCCGACGCACTTGCGATCGCCCTGTGCCATTACTTCACCACCAAACAGCATCCACAACTCATCGAACCCACTCGTAGGAAACAACCTTGATAACCAAAATCTCAGGCCAACTGCTCGCGCTGAGCAACGACTCGGTCACGCTGGCCGTAGCTCCCTTTGAGTACGAGATTGCGATCCCCGAATTCACCCGCCGACAATTGCAAGGCAAGATCGGAGATACCATCTCCCTGCATACCATCCACTACATCGAAGGCAACGCTGCTCAAGGAAGTCGGCTGACCCCTAAGCTTGTCGGCTTCTTGTCTACTGCCGAACGCGACTTCTTCGAACTGTTCTGTTCGGTCGACGGTGTAGGTGTCAAAAAAGCCCTTCGAGCAATGACCAAACCGGTTCAGGACACCGCAGTGCTCATCGAGCAACAAGATGCCAAGGGACTCTCGAGTCTACCAGGCGTAGGACCGGCGACTGCCGAGAAAATTATCGCCACGCTGCGCCGCAAAATGCCCCGCTTTGCGCTGCTTGTCAGGCAGCTTCCGGCAGGGATCGAACCGCAGACGACCGGTGTGGTCGACGAGACATACCAAGCTCTCATGGTGCTCGGACACTCCGAGTCCGATGCAAAACGTTTGATCGAACAAGCGCTTGTCGGTGGTAAGAAGTTTAAAGACTCCGAAGCGATGATCCACGCCATCTACCAACGTCAAACAGGACAATCGGATTGACCCTATGCCTTGGTTCTCTCCCCAACTCGGACTCCTCGTGGTTCTGCTCTTGGCACTGCTCGTCGCTTGGCACCCGAAGTCGCGGACCTACGGATTTGCCTCCTGGGTCGTCGCTGCGGTGCTCGCAGGCCTGATCTACCCGAACCTTTACTTGGATTATCTCCCGACAGACTATTCGCAGTTTTTGAACTACCTGCTCCAAATCGCGATGTTCGGGATGGGAGCCACGCTGACGATCGAAGACTTCCAGCGTGTATTGAAAATGCCCAAAGCGGTTTTCGTAGGTGCATTCCTTCAATTTACCGTCATGCCTTTTTTAGGTTGGGCCCTTTCGAAAGCGCTGGGCCTTCCCCCCGAACTGACTTTGGGAATGATCTTGCTCGGCGCAAGCCCCGGCGGGATCTCCTCGAATGTCATCACCTACCTAGCCAAAGGCAATGTAGCGCTCTCGGTGAGCATGACGGCCGTCTCGACACTTCTTGCGCCGCTGATGACCCCTTTGATGGTCTACCTCTACGCCAGAGAGTCGGTCGAAGTCGACTACCTGAAAATGTTTCTGAGCATTCTCAATACCGTGGTTGTCCCGGTTGCCTTGGGTTTGATCGCCAACTTGCTCATGAGACGTTTGCGGATCGATCCTGCGCGTGCCGAAAAATTCCTCGCCCTGACATCGATGGTCGCCATCTGCGGCATCTGTGGCTTGATCGCCGCCAAGAGCCAAAGCCAAATCCTCAAAGTCGGCTCGGTACTCCTGGTGGCAGTCACCCTACATAATTTGCTCGGTTACCTTCTGGGATATTGGGGGAGCCGACTCTCTGGCCTGAACGTCCGCGATAGCCGAACCGTCGCGATCGAGGTCGGTTTGCAAAACGGAGGTATGGCTGCAAACCTTGCAGTCGATGTACTCAAGAACACCTCGGCTGCAATCGCCCCCGCCTTATTCGCCCCGGTAATGAATGTCAGCGGTTCGGTCTTGGCCTCGTACTGGGCGCAGTCCCCACCAGCGGAATCCAACCTAAAAACACCCGCGTAACTCAATACGCCCCAGAGCCTGAAACCTAAGTACTAATACTCAGGCTTATTCACGGTTTTTTCAGGTTTGTTTACGATTGGAGACTTATAAGCTCATCGTTTGCTAACCTCATCCCCAGGAGTACGTCCCTTGTCCCTGCGCATCGACTTCAAAGTTTTTTGTTCTGCCCTGATCGTTAGTTTTTTGAGTGCCAGCAATCAAGCGCAGCAGCCCCCGAATTCCGCCTCCTCTATCGATTCGGCCACTCGAAACGCCGTCTATGTAGGCGGGGACATCCTGACAATGCGAGGGACCTCTCCAGAGTATGTCGAAGGCTTGGCCATCAAGGACGGCAAGATTCTCTTTGCAGGTCCGCGACTCGAGGCCCAGAGGCTCGCAGGGCCCGAGGCAAAAATCGTCGATCTCGGAGGAAAGACACTCCTGCCTGGATTCATCGATACGCATGGTCACTTTGTCTACTTCGGAAAGAATCTTGTCGACGCGAATCTGTTCAACTGCCAAAGTATCGAGGAACTCATTTCCAGGATGAAAAAACAAGCCGAGGTCACTCCCGAAGGAGCTTGGATCGTCGGCTTTGGTTATCAAGCCCGAACCTTGAAAGAAGGCCGACCACCGACGGCCGAGGAGTTGGCCCAGATTTCATCGGATCGTCCCGTGATGATCGTCGACTCCTCAGGGCATCTAGGCGCGGCAAATCTCGCAGCCTTCGAGACCGCTGGGATCCGTTCTGATACCCCGGATCCGACCGGCGGAATCTTCAGCCGAAAAGAAGATGGCAAATCGCTTTTAGGACCCATGGAAGAAACCGCTTTGAATGCAGTTCGTGCCAAACGACCAGCCTTCTCCGGCGAACTCGCAGCAAGAGCCATCACCGGTGCTGCTCAAGTGTGGGCTAGCTACGGGCAGACCACGGCGATGGAGGCCGGACTCGGGCTCGGAAACGATGACATCCAAATCGTGACCAACGCCATCGAAAACAAACTCCTGCCGATCGACCTGTACCTGGCCGCAAAAGACTCCGCTTTGGACGATACCCTAGCGGCCGCCTATTCGGTCGCCACTCAGTACAATCCAGATGCAAACGGGATCGTTGAAAAACTCCGATCGGCTCGCCCCGATCTCGACACACGCTACGTCAATCGCGTCCGACTCGGGGGTGTCAAGTTCTGGTTGGACGGGAGCCTCGATACGGCTTGGTTCACGCAACCCTACACCGAAAATCCGCCTGGCAAGACCGGGGCTTTCGCAGGATACCGTCAGATCCCAGACGAAGTTCTCGACGGAGTGTTCGACAAGTACTGGACGACCAACCTTCAGATCCACATGCACATGAACGGTGATGCGGCGGCCGACCAAGCCCTCAGAGCAATCGCCAAAGCGGTTCGAAAATACGGAATGCGAGATCATCGACCGGTCTTTGTCCATGCGACTTGGTTGAGACCTGATCAAATCGAACAAATCAAACGCTACGGGGCTATCCCAAGTTTCCTGACCGCAGGGATCGTTACCGGGGGTGATGCGGTCGTCAGACTTTGGGGCCCCGAACGCTCGGCCCGAGCCATGGCCTCAAGAACCTTTTTGAGATCCGACCTCCCCTTTACCTACTCCCACGACGCACCCGTCTCGCCAACCCCATCGATCCTGGCGCTAGTCGATGCCGGCGTAAACCGCCTCTCGGGTTCCGGCAAAGTCGTCGGCCCGGACGAATGCATCCCACCCTACCACGCTCTGCGGGCTGTAACGGCCATGGCTGCCTTTCAAATCAAAGAAGAGAACTCCAAAGGGACCTTAGAAGCTGGCAAACTGGCCGATCTGGTGATCCTCGATAAGAATCCCTTGAAGGTCGAATCGACGAGCATCAAGGACATCGCCGTTCTAGAGACCATCAAAGAAGGAATCACGGTTTTCAAGAAGCCATAGCCAAACCTCTGTATATCCGTACCTCTGTGTATTCCTACCTCTGTGCCTCTGTGCCTCTGTGTTTTTTTGGCTTTGGCTTTGGCTCCTTGCTAGCATATCTCTAAGCCAGCAAAGCTTTCGGCGAGTGGTATGGAAACCGCACAAGTGAACTTGCTAGACTCCCGCCCAGGGCCAGCGTCCATAGGTTGACGCGGCGATGATCCTAGGAGATTCTGGATGTACAAGTTCCTTTTATGCATGCGTTATCTCAAGACACGCTGGATCGCACTGGCCTCGATCGTCTCGGTGACCCTCGGCGTCGCGACGCTCATCGTCGTCAACAGCGTCATGGATGGTTTCACGACCACCATGCAGGATCGAATGCATGGAATCCTTAGCGATATCGTCTTGGAAACCCGTTCCCAGACGGGCATTACCCAGCCCCAAGGCTACGAAGAGCGGATCCGTGCGAGGCTCGGTGATCGTGTCGCTGGGGTCACGACGGTCGTAACGCTCCCTGCGATGATGACCTTCCAACGCAATGGAAACAGCCACACGCAACAAATCAATCTGATCGGCATCGATCAAAATACCTTTGCCTCGGTGAGCGACTTTAGCAAGTACCTGCTCCATCCGGAAAACAAAAAACAACTGGACTTCCTGCTTAAGAACAACGGTTACGCTGTCGAACGCGAACGCATGCAACCCTCGGGCTGGGAGTACCGAGCCCCGATGGCTCGCTATCAAAAGGTCGTCCAGCAACGGCTTCGCAATGCCCAGGAGCTCGAACAAGAGCGGTTCGAACAGTTGCAGCAAAAGATCCAGGAGGAAACCCAATCATCAGACGGTTCGCAAGCCGATCCGGTCGCAGCCCTGATGGCCGGCCCGGGAATCCAAATCGCCAACAACGCTCAGCAAATCAGCCAGTTCGACTCCGAGAAAGAGCAGCGCACCGGGATCGTTCTTGGGATCA
Source organism: Planctomycetota bacterium (assembly GCA_003671195.1). GTDB lineage: Bacteria > Planctomycetota > Planctomycetia > Pirellulales > Pirellulaceae > JBKCUI01. The sequence continues at coordinate 12,015 of QWPJ01000227.1, read as the reverse complement.
ATCTAGGGTCCATTCGCGGACGCGAACCCGATGGCACCGTTCAGGATTTTTTCTTCCTCCGACCCGGCGATGACGTCCAGGTCACCTTTCCCAACGCGGGAACCCCGCCACGTGGAATCGACGAGCAATTTACGATCGTCGATTTCTACGAGAGCAAGATGAGCGAATACGACTCGACCTTCGCATTTGTTCCGTTGGAAAAACTCCAGCATTCCCGGGGCATGATCGATCCTCAAACAGGCGCCGGAGCGGTGACATCGATCCAAATCAAACTCAAACCAGGAATCGATCTGAATGAGGCCCGCGATGCACTTCGCGACGAGTTTCCTCCCACCCATGATTTCGTCGAAGTCAGAACTTGGAGAGAGACCCAGGGTCCACTTTTGGCCGCCGTGCAGCTTGAAACAACCATCCTCAACATCCTGCTGTTTATGATCATCGCCGTAGCTGGCTTTGGAATTCTCGCAACGTTCTTCATGATCGTCGTCGAGAAGACACGCGACATCGGGATCCTCAAAGCTCTCGGAGCCACAGGCATGGGCATCGCGACGATCTTCCTGGGCTACGGTGTCCTGCTCGGAACCGTCGGATCAGGGGTCGGTGTCGTGTGCGGTTTACTCTTCGTTTGGAAGATCAACGATATTGCACGAGTGATCGAATGGATCACCGGCCGCGAGGTCTTCGATCCTACCGTCTACTACTTCGATACCATCCCGACGATCATCCATCCCTACATGCTCGTGTGGGTCTCGCTCGGAGCGATCCTGATCGCGGTCCTTGCCAGCGTACTTCCCAGCATTCGAGCCGCCCGCATGCACCCAGTCGAGGCCCTTCGCTATGAGTAACCCAGATACGACCCGACAACTTCCTATCCCCGCCCCACACATGTTGGACATGGATTCGAAACCCCATAGCCCCTATCGGGTGATCCGCCCTGAGGATACCGAGTCGCTTCGCACAACGCGCAGCCCCTCGGCCGGCCAACTCGACCCGATGATCACCGCGACGGGACTGGTCAAATCCTATCGCAAACACAAAACGGAAGTTCCTGTCCTCAAAGGGGTCGATTTCGTTGCTCCCAAAGGGCGAGTCACTGCCATCATCGGTCAAAGCGGATCAGGAAAAAGCACCCTGCTGCATTTGCTCGGAACTCTCGACCAACCCGATGCAGGCGAAATCGCCTTCGATGGCCAAAGGATCGATTGCCTGACGGCTCGCGATCGCGATGCGTTTCGCAATCAACAGCTCGGAATGATCTTTCAGTTCTACCACCTCTTGCCCGAACTGACCCTCCTGGAAAACGTCCTGGCCCCTGCAATGATCACCCATGGTCTGTTCTCCTACTTGAGAAACCGACGGATGGTGGTCCAACGAGCCAAGGACTTGATCGATATGGTGGGGCTATCGCACCGCATGAAACACCGCCCTAGGGAGCTCTCGGGTGGGGAAATGCAACGCACGGCGATCGCCCGAGCTCTGATCGCAAACCCCTCGCTCCTGCTTGCCGACGAACCCACCGGCAACCTGGATCACGAATCAGGTCAGATCATCCTGCGTATCCTGCGACAACTCAATCAAGACCACGGATTGACGATCGTCATGGTCACCCATGACGAATCGATCGCCCAGCAATGCGACTCAGTGGTGCGACTCAAGGACGGGAAAGTCGAACGGCTGCCTCCTACCCCTCTGAGAACCACCTCCGATGCAATTCGAGGCGGCTAAAGAGCACTTCAAGCTATCGGTTGGCCATCTCCGAGAGCGGCATGTGGCGATAATAAGCCTCCAAGCACAAGATCGATAGCACTGTCGCATAGAGCCGTCCACCGGCACTCCCATGCGGATCCCCTTCGGGTGGCCAACTTCCTCGCTCCTTGCCTGTGCGGATTTGCAACTCCGGAAGCGCTTCTTTCATCACGTCGTTCCACTTGCGCCAATTGGCCCCTCCGGCATGGTGCAAAGCATTGGTCGCATAGTACCAGTAGTAGTAGTCTCTGCCCTGGACCCCGGTGACAATCGGCTCACCTGCGACCTTACCACATCCCTCGGTGATCCGCGGATCGTCGGTCTTCCATCCTAAATACATCCGGCAGAGCATCCCTTCGGCGGTCATCGAAATCTTGGGCTGCGAGGGAGCTTGATAGGCGTACTGGTCACCATCGGGATTCGGACCCCTTACGCCCTCTTTACGCTGGACCGTATCGAGAAACTGATGGATACGATCCAACTGGTCGCTCGGCACGTCCAAACCCGCCATGCGGGCTGAAATCAACGCCATGACATACCATCCCGTCACACTCGTATCGCCGGTCTGACGGGGTTCATAACGCCACCCCCCTCCCTGGTCCTGAGCTCTCAAGGCCCAGCCGACAGCACGCTCGGCCGGCTCCCTCAACTTCGGATCCCCAGTCATCCCATAAAGCTCGCACAAAGCGATCGTCGCCTGCGCTTGGGAATAGGTCCTTTGGATCCCAGCCGATTTGGCCGCGAAATACCCATCCTCATCCTGAAGCCTCAGAAGGTAATTCAAGCCACGGTAGACGTTGGGTTGATAGGTCCCGGTCTGGTGCGTATTGCCAGCCCCCATAAAAGCCATCAACGCCATGGCCGTCGCAGCCGGCCTGTTCTCTGAAGTCCCCGGACTGCTAAACGGGGAGACCAAACTCCAAGAACCATCTGAAATCTGATTCCGCTCGAGCCACTCAAGCCCCAGCGCTACGGACTGCTCGGTCTGATCTGTGCCCCCATAAGCCTTCAGCAACGCCCCCTTCATCGTCCCGGATCGACCCGTTAGCCCCTTTTTAATCGAGAAGTCCGGAGCGGCCATCTGCGTTCCTATCTCGGTCAACTCCGGCACGATGACCGATAAATCCGATGCTGTCACGGCCAAGTCCTCGGCCGACTCCCCGTCGTTCTCACCGAGCATCATCTCCGATTCGGCAATGTTGAAGGAAGTCAGCGAATCTCCCTCACCCCCCGCATCGGCATTCCCAAGAAACAAAACCAACGACCTAGTCACCTCTCGGTGCAGGGGTATCAACGCCAAGAGCAAGATGATCGCAATGTGGATCATCGTGCTTACCAACCAACTCGGTGCCTCTTTGACCGACCTGGATACCCAACGGTCCCAACCCTCAGACTCCTGATTCTGCTCCCCGTCGGTTAATCCCTTTTGGGTTGCCTCTTCGTCATCGAACCTACCGTCGGCTCTTTGGCCAATCTGCAGTTGATTGATCGGTGCGGCTGGGGCATTCCTGGTCAAGGACCCTGTCCTAGGGTTCTCGCCCGGTGCCGGCGGAATCGCAGTTGGAATCGCCGGCGGAAGCTCTGTTGCTCGAGCAAGCGGCGGTGCAGGGGGTGGAACAGGCGGCGGAACAGGCGGCGGTGCAGGGGCCGGCGGCAGTGCAGGGGGGGCAATAGGGTGCGGTGCCTGACCGGGTTCCCAACGGGACTCAGGACTGCCTTTCGATGGTTTCGGATCGTGCGTTCCAGACAATTGTTTCAGGTTCCGTCCTTGCCAAGTTCGGTTCGTTTCGGACTCGTGGATTATACACCCTGAGTCTCCCAAAAAACCCCTTGGTCTCGATAACCCGTCGTCTCGACCCACAAAATAAAGCACCCCACGGGTCAGCCGAGATATCTCTCGGAACGGACCCGAAGGGTGCTGAGTATCTTCGCCGACCATTCAAGATCGGTGGGGGAACGACAATTACGAACCGTTGTCCTTGAGGCCACGAAGATCCGAAGGCTGAACTTGGTTCGCCTTGCGGTTCTCTCGCTGGATCGCTTCGTAAACTTCTTGTCGGTGAACAGGAACGTCGTTGGGGGCTTCGATACCAAGCCGCACTTTATCCCCACGAATGTCCACGATCGTGACTACAATGTCGTCTCCGATCATGATGCTTTCGTCTCGGTGTCTCGAGAGCACAAGCATTGGAGGCTCCTTTTCATTCTGAGTTGCATCCACTGCAACAGGCTCGGGGCAAAAGAAAAATTTTCCAATCAGGAACAATCCTAACCTGGAACGATCCAAGGTATCGGCCTTCGATTCGACCAAAATGACGCTTTACGATTTACTTCCGCGCAAACAACGTCTAGCTTCTTTGGCAGTCCTAGCTTCTTTAGCAACGCTAGCTTCTTTACCGATTGTTCGGCCCAGTTCCAAATGATTCGGATGTAGGGAACAAGACCGTGTAAGTACGACGGATTGGCTATTCCTCAAGCTTTAACATTCGATTCGACGATCCGTCCACAAGATTCACCTCTTCGACATCGCAGCTTTAGAAATCCTTCTCGTGAAACGCCGTATCCCCTCGTTCCGTCCACTGTCGATCCCACAAAAAAACCACTCCGATGGCTTCGGCAATACCGATGGCTTCGGCAATACCGATGGCCTCGGCAATACCGGTGGCTTCGGCAATCATGGCCTTGGAATCCCCGATGGAGGCTCCCAAGACTCGATCGACGAATGCCTCCGGGCCTTTTCCAATGCCACCAATTGGGGCGTCGATCTCCATCCCGCAAAAACTACCGGCCAACAACCCTTCTTTGCGCGACTCGTCGATAACCTCATTACGCCCGGGCCTCAAACAGACCCTGATCAACAAGATCCCGATGCCCATTGGGATCAGCTTCCCTCCGTCTCTATGCACCGCGCAGAGGCCTTGCTCGATCAAATCGGCAAACTTGTCCAACGAATCGACAAAACCGAAACAGCCCTTAGAGATCGCGAAGCAGAACTCTCGACGATCGTCGCATTCTCGAACCACTCGGCCCCGTCGAAGGAACTTGCAGCTCGACTCGAAAGTGTCCTTGAAAGCACCGCTCGGAGCATCGGGGCCGTCGCTGCTGCCTTGTACCTCCTAGACGAAGATACCACTTCGTTGAAACTCAGAGCCTCCTACGCGCTACCCAAATCCCGATTTCTCTCTCCAGCCCGAGATCTACCCAGCAGCCTCGCTGACCTCGAAGCACTCACCGGAAACGCTGTCCTGCTGAGCGACATCCAAGCGGCTCGCGAATGGCATTCTCCTGAACCCTACCGCTCGGCTCTGGTCGTTCCGATCGGTACGACAAGCATGCCCCATGGAACCGTCTGGTTCTGGTCCGATCGCGTTCGGTCTTACGGTGCATCGGAAATCGAAGTCGCAAACCTCGCTGCAGGTCGCCTGATGGGGGAAATCGAACAGTCGATCTTAGGCGCTGAAGTCACCACGGCAAGACAACTCGCCAAACACCTCGATGCAGCCGCCGATTTCCAAAATAGCCTCATGGCCGATCGGCAAATCCTCCACGAAGACTTCGACCTCGGGGGATGGTCCCACCAACAACACCTTATCGGTGGAGCTTTCCATCACTGGAACCTCAATCAACAAGGCAAACTCTCAGTCGCCGTCGGTGCGGCGAACTCGAATCACGCGACCGGTAGCATGGTGGCAACCTCGGCTCTGACCCTCCTGCAAGCCTTCGAAAGAATCTATCCCCTAGGGCCCGAAACGCAATCGGCACGTCTTTCGCACTCCCTGCGCTCAGCGATCCAAGCCATCAACGTTCAGCATTGCAACCGAAACCAGGATACTTGGCAATTGAATATGACCGCTCTGGAGATTCATCCTGCAAGCGGTTCGGCTGTCGCCTGTTCGGCCGGTCTAATGCACTGCGTGATCCTCGGAGATCAAGGCATCCGGCACGTCGGCAGCGCGATCCGACCACTTGGCTCTAATCCTGACGACCCGTGCAAATTGGGACGCTTTACCATCGGGTCCGGGGAGATGCTCGTCGCTTTTACCTCAAGGATGCTCGGCGAGTCGTCTTTAGACTCTCGAAACCCATCCACATCGCTCCAGAGGTTCGACGTCGCTAGGATGTTCAAGTTCCTGCGGGACTGGCGCGAGGAACCCGCTCAGGATTTGGCAAGCAGCATCGCCGAACAACTACCCGCCCTCGACGAACTCGAATCGGCCCCTAGCGATCGGGCGCTGATCATCCTGAAAAATCTTCGCTGATTTCCTAACCCATCGGCATCCGAGTGAGCATCGCGACTTGTCGGAAAGCTCGGCCCCCCAGGCCACGCCAAGAAGGAAGCAATGAAGTGCAAAGTCGGTTACCTCCAATCGTCACGAATCATCGCGTCAGTTTTCGCCTTGGTCATGTTGCGATTCTCCGGGGCGGATAACGCTTTGGTACGCCCTTCACGGGCATTGGTTGATGGGGTGTACCTTGTCCGATTACGTTGGCAATTATTACAGTACGTCCGGGTCCCGGCGATTGATTACGACGAACGCTAGTAGCGTTGTGAAGGAAATCGAGAGCCATACGTAGTCGAGAAATCCGCCCTGCAGCGTAGGAAAAATCATTCGGACCAATAAGCCAAACGTTACTGCAAAAGAACAGATCGAAAGCAGGCTCATGCAAGATGCATTCGGGTACTTTGATCGCAGATTTTGCGTAAGCGAGCCTCTAAATGCATACCCAAAATAAATGGCACCAAATGCGATCAGCGTGACTCGCCAAGTCGCATCAGACCAGCCAAGAGTTGCAAATAATCCGCAAAGAGCGACCGCAACAAGAATCACGGGCCAACTGTCAATGGCTTCTTTGATCGAATCAGTATCAAGTCGGAATGATTTCAAGTTTTTAGCCAAGGTACGTCTGTGGTCACCGATGTCGCCGGGGACCACGAATAAAAAAATCAAAAAAAGCACCGTCGGCGACTTCTGTGCACCATATTGTTCGAGCTTCTTCTCGTGCTCGTGCTCGTGCTCGTACACGAAGAGACCTAGTATAGCTATCCGGCCTATTGGTCCGCAAGTTCCCGCGAACCTCTTCGATCAACGATCGGCATCGTCGCAGCTCAAACAGCCATCGAGTACGAGTACCGTTGCACTGAGTACCGTTGCACTGAGTACGAGTACGACGAAATCCGATTCGATGCACTTTGCCATTCAGCGAGTGACGGCAAGGAAAGCTTCTAAAAGTTATAGCGGTCGATCCGCCACTTCGATGCAATGGTTTTGTTCGCCCTAGGTTGCCTCGATTTATTTCCGAGGCGTGACGTCCTCAATGTCCTGAGACTTCTGTTTATCCAGTGGCAATCGCACCAGCTCACCTGTCTTGGCAAAATCGATTTTCTTAAGGTCGACCATGCGCACTCGGCGATTGTTTTGGGTGTGGTAGTACAGCACCCGGTTTTTCGTGTCGTAGCCGGTGGTCCAGATGGTGGAACTGCGCATCCCGGCTGTCTTCGCCTCGCCGGAACCTTCCGCCGCCCCGAGTGGGATATTGAAGTTGTCGAGGATACGGAACAACTCATAGATCGTCTCGTCGCCGGTGGCCGTCGGGCGGGCAGTCTGGGTCGCGGCAACGGCCCGGATGAAACGCGATGGCGGGGTGTTGTCGCCGGGTAAGCCGATCATCCCACTACCACCGCCGAGCGGTTTGAAGTCCAGGTCGCCGATCTTTTTGTCGGGAATGGCAACCGGCGAGAGGTTCACATAGTTTCGCAAATTTGTCTCGTGCCAATCATAGCCCGGAGAGTTGGTAATGACTCCTAGCGGGGCGTCAAAAATCCTCATTTCACCTTGGAAGAATTCAACGACGATGGCTTTCCCGCTCGGCTCGGTCACGAGGTAGTGCATTGGTGGAGCGAAGCCGATGGCTGGCTCCGCCACGGGCACCACGCGAACCGTGGTCATCGCGGCTCGCGCCTCGTCAACCGTGGCGCACTGGGACAAGAGATAAAGACCGACGTCCAGGGGCGACATGGATTCGGCAGCTAGAGCGGGGTCATACTTCGGATACTCGGCGGATCCCGGATGATAGAACTGACCCACCGTGAGGCCCTTTTCGTTGATGCCATCGGCTATGATGTCTTTTCCGACCGCATCCAGACCCACAACGCCATAGATAGAACTCCACGTCTTACCGGCTTTCTTGTCAGGGGTCTGTGCCGTGAACTTCAAGCCGCGCGGGACGATGACGACGCGAGAATCCAGATCAAACGAACCCCACTCCATGGTGCGGCCATAAACGACCGCTCCGTCCCCGGCTTTGAGGGTAATGCCGGTGCATGAATGTACGTGCTGGCTGACAAGCAGTGAACCGATGCTGACGGCAGCAACGAGTGACTTGAGTATTTGGTGTGGCATTTTTCTAGCGTTAACGAATAACAATCTATCCCAACTGGAGCGAATCGAAACGACAGGGATAGATTGCAGGGTGGACTAAGTCGTTTCGCCGCGTCTGTACTATCCGGATTGTAATCGATCAAGGTGCTTCGTATTCGATGGTACCCGTAACTGGTCGGCATCACCCGTCACCTCAATCTCGATCAGGTGAACCGGTTCGTCTGCTTCGATTTCGTGAACTCCGACGATGGTTGCTGTTTTTCGTGCTCGTGCTCGTGCTCGAAATGGGACTTCAGTGACCGATTACCTTTTTGACTCTGATCGACTTATCGTCTATCAAACTCAATTCCAAGCGGTTGCGGATTGAAGCGATGCAGAGCACGTCATGAGTGCAAAATAGCGACTCCCTCGCCATAGGCTGCGGGTTAAACGATTGCTTTCGCCGTGCTCGTAATCGCTACTTGCGCAAGGTCATCAAATACTCCACGACATCGACCAACTCCTGCTCGTTGATCAACTCCTGAAGATTCTCTGGCATGAGCGATTTCTCCTGCTTTTGTATCTCCGCCAATTCACTAGCCGCGATCGTCCGCTCGATCCCCTTGGCGTCCTTGATCACTACCCCCTGGGCTGTCTTGGATACCAACAAACCGGTGATGACCTCGCCATCGTCGGTACGGGCCGTATAAGCCTCAAAGTTATGGCTGATCCCAGCACTGGGTGCCAAGATCGACACATACATCGCCTCACGCGTGAGCTTATTGCCAATCTCGGTTAAGCTGGGACCGACGTTCTTACCCTCACTCCCTACCATATGGCACTGCGAACATGTCGCGGCAGCGAAATAAACGCTCTTGCCATTGCCCGCATTGCCTCGCTTCTTAACGAGTTCCTCAAGCGGTGGAAGAGGCTTCTGGGATGTCTTGACCATGGGGAAAAACTGCTCGGCCGCTTGCTGGATCTGTGCGTTGTCCGACGCCCGCAGCGTCGGACCCAACAAGGACTTGCTCTCGCCGGGCAACCGGTCCGCTTTGGCCAAATCCATCAGATATCCATGGTGGGACTTGTTGCGTCCTAATCCCACGGCCGATTCGACTCGTACACTCTTGGCGACCGTGTCGCTCTCCAAGAGCTTCTTCTGAAGATCGATCGCTTCCTTGCGATTGCTCAAGGCAAGCACCTTCGACAAGGCCACGGCTCGCTCGCTGGGGTCTTGGACCATGAGCTCCTTGCCAAGCGACTCGGCCGCGCCGGTCTCCAACGCCAAATCCATTGCCTGCAAGGCCTGGGTCGAAGCCCCCCAAGCCGTCGCTAGTTCGAGCAGATGCTCTCCCATCCCGCGGATCTTCGTCCTCTGGATCAATTTCAATTGCGATGGTTCATTGCCGAGCTTCTTGACCCGCTCTCGGACAAGTTCCGCCAAACGAGGATCCTCATTGACATCGATGCCATCGAGCCGCATCAACCCCTCGATGACCAACGCGGAATCATTGTTCTCGAGCAGCCCCTTGAGCGCCCGCTGACGGTCCTCACCGCTGAGGAAATCCGTCGCGCGAAGCAATGCCTGGCGCTCTTGGTCTCCGACCCCTTCGGCTCCTAGCCATGGTCCTAGCATCGACGATGCAACCGACCCGCGACCCCGCCAAGCGATCAACCGCGCCGCATCGGGGACGATCCGGTCCTTGGGAAGACTTGCATAAGCCGTCAAGCAATCGCTCCAACGGTCCATCGCAGCGATCCCAAGTGCCTCGAGGTACCATCGATCTTCCCCATCGAATCGACTCGCTAGCTCTGCCCAGTACCCGGGCATCTGCTCGGAACGATCCTCTCGCAGAGCCAATGCAGCCTCGCGCAAAACCACCACCGAGGGATCCTTGAGGAACCCAGGTAGATAGTCCTTCGTCGCCATCCGAGCCCGACGCGCTAATCGTATCCCAACGGTCCGAACATTCGGATCGCTATCCCCGGCCGCTATCGCCAATGCAGCTTGCGCACTGTCGATCCGTGCAAGCAACCAAAGAGATCGGGCCCGCATCCTCGGATTCGGATCCTTGGACAGTGCAAGCAACTCAGCTTGGGCACTCTTGCCCATCTTCAGCAGAGCCTGATAGGCCATATAGCGAACCGAGTTGCATGGATTTTTCAACGCTGCCACTGCCCCGGAAGCCGTGCTCAAATCGTACTTAGGAACCGTGTACTTGCTCCCCTCGGGAGCTAACCGGAACAAACGTCCACGCTCGAGATCCTGCATGTTGTGGCCCCCGACCCCTGGGTCGTACCAGTCGGTTACAAACATCGATCCGTCGGGCGCAGTGGCCACATCGGCTGGCCGAAACCACTTGTCGATTTCGCCTACAGCGAGATTTTCAATTTTTGCCGAGTAGCCTGCCCCCTGGGCTGCCGTGACATAAGCCCTCACGACATTCGGTCCCGCATCGCAATGGATCACCTGATTGCGAAAGGTCTCAGGGAGCAAATCCCCTTCGTAGACGGTGATCCCTGTGGGGGAACCAGCGCCCGTGATGAGCATCGTCGGAACGACACCCGGGTCGTTCAAATGCCAGTGCCTCTGAGGAATCTCCGATTCCCAACCCGTGCGCTCGCTTTGCCAACCGGCTCCCGTGATCTCGTCGACATATCCGTAATTCCCAAACTCCATGACATAATTGATGCGAGTGGCTCGGTTGCCATCGTCGTCGTTGTCCGATTGCCAGAGGGTCCCAAACGAATCGACCGCTGCCTCGTAGTTGTTGCGGAAGTTATGGCCAAGGACCTCCATGTCGCTCAAGTCCTCGTTGCAGCGAAAGACCATCCCCTGTCGATAAGGCTTGCCTGAATCATCGATCGGCCGGTTCCAACGGTCCAAAATCGGTTTGCCTTCGCTATCGCACAGGCGATGCCCGGTGTTTCCAAAGTTGAAATACAACTTGCCGTCAGGACCAAATACAAACGAATGGACCGAGTGGTCGTGCTGGGGATCTCCGGTGTTGGTCAAGATCGCTCGTTTGCTGTCGGGAACGTCGTCGCCGTCGTTATCGATGAATTCGAACACATAAGGTGCTGCGCTGACCAAGACGCGGTTGCCCAACACGCAAATCCCTAATGCCGAGTCGATGTCTCGACCCTGATAGAAGACCTTGGTCTTGTCCATCACCCCATCCTCGTCGGTATCCTCGAGGATCAAGATCCGGTCCCCCTCGGGCCGCTGTCCATTGTTGCGGCGATAATTGACCACCTCGCATACCCACACACGACCGCGATGATCGATATCGAGATTGGTCAAACTCTTGAGCATGGGCTCCGAGGCTGCCAGCGTCGCTTGGACCCCATCGGCAACCTTCAGTCCCGATACTGCATTCTCGGGGGCTCGCTCCTCGAGCGGTGTCTGACTCGACCCGACTCCGGGCGGCACTCCCTCGGCGGCGATGTAAAACTGGGCCGAGGTCGAACTGCCTCCATTCTGTGTCACCCCCCCTTGATCCAAGGCACAACCTACCTTGAGCCTCAAGGCGTCCTCGGGCAGATCGAACACGATCGTGCTGTTAGCATGCGTACCGATGCCCCGGACTACCTTATCGAGAACCTTCAACTCTCCTCCACCTGCATTGGCGTTCTTGCGAACCTCTCCCCACTCGCTGCTTGCCGAGACCCAATTCTTCTCCAGAAGGGAGATCTGACCCGACTTGGTCATCAGCACCGGTTCGACCCAATCGGCCCAATCGCACGCGAATCCATCATCGCCCGCCGAAACGACCATGTAGAGCTTCTTGACCCCCTGGACATCCACATCGGCATCGACGCGGTGACCCGGTGTCTTGGAAGTCAGCACCGGCGAGCTAAAGAGCAACCGACCCTTGGACTTGGGGGTTGCACTGGATTTCTCGCCGAT
>QWPJ01000178.1 GCA_003671195.1 Planctomycetota bacterium | reverse complement strand
ACTGCCCATCCGTAAGCTTCGTTTAACAGTCAGCCGTAGGCGTACTGCCCATCCGTAAGCTTCGAACGCGCCAAAAACCTTAGAGATACTTTGCGCAAAATCGTTGACTCCGTCTCTAAATCCCCACAATAAGATCTCCCGGCGGTTGGTTCGCACGGTGCACTGGAGATCTTTGGGGGAGTCGGCATGGATGGGATTGGGGTTCTGTTGCATCGCTACCGGACGGCTCGGCGTTTCGTGCGCAAAAACGCCCGGGTACTGTTGGCTCGACTCGAGGGCTACTGGTGGAATTTTCGCAAGTCCCTTCGTTATTTCCCGCCCAAGCCCCAGGAAACCACTGGAGCCTATGGCGAGCGATTAGCGATCGAGTATCTGCGACGATCCGGTTACATGATTCTGGAGCGATCGTATGCGTGCTCGATGGGTGAAATCGACATCGTCGCTGCTTGGAAAACCTCCATGGTGGTTTTTGTTGAAGTGAAGACTTGGAGTTGCCAACGGGACAATCAAGGTGGCCCTAGCGACGCTGTCGACGCGATCAAGCAGCGGAAGATATGTCGGTCGGCATTGCACTATGCTAAACGCCATGGCTTGCTCGAAACGCAAGGTCGCATGGACGTGATTGAGGTCGTTTTAGGATCCGAGCCTTGCCGACCAGTTTTTCGGCATTTCGAGGCGGCCTTCGAGAGCCCCGAAGCTTTTCAGATGCACGCTTAGAGTTTGTTTTTCCAAAGGGCGATTTGCTCGGCGACAAACTCCGGACCGCTCGAACCCAACGAGCGATAGGACTCGACGGCACCTTGGACACCTAGGCTTTTTCGAAGCGACTTACCGACAAAGTTCGGGTCGACTTGGAGGAAGTCCTGATCGCTCAGTTCGGCCAGGGTGATGTTCTGTTCTTTGGCCAAGGCGACCAGTGCGCCGACTTTGTGGTGCGCGGTCCGCTGAGGGATTCCCTGGAGCATGATCGCTTCCATCAGCGCCGTCGCATCGAGGTAGCCTTGATCGAGCCTTTTGGCGATGGCCTCGGTCTGGAGCTTAGAGCCTTGGACGATCGGGACAGCCAGTTCCAGGCACGCGATCACGGTATCGAAGGCGTCGAACAAAGGCGGTTTGTCTTCTTGGAGATCGCGGTTGTAGGCTAAGGGTAGTCCTTTGAGCAGAACCAGAAGGGTTTGGAGATTGCCGATGACTCGAGCCGACTTGCCACGTGTCAGTTCAAGCGTATCGGGGTTGACTTTCTGGGGCATGATCGAGCTTCCGGTGCAGAAAGCTTGCGGAAGCTTCAGGAATCCGAATTCGGTGGTCGACCACAGGATCCATTCCTCGGCCCAACCGCTCAGGTGCGTTGCGATCATGCTCAGAACAAACACCGATTCGACGGCGAAATCCCGATCGCTGCTGATATCGATGCTATTGGCCGCAAGCGATTCAAAGCCTAGCAACTGGGCCGTCATCCGGCGATCGATCGGCATGCTGGTACCGGCGACTGCCGCGCCCCCGAGTGGGCAACTATTGACCCTGCGCCGGCAGTCGGCAAGACGTGATCGATCGCGTTGGAGTTTTTCCATGTAAGCCAGCCAGTAGTGCGCTGCGAGCACCGGTTGGGCCCTTTGCATGTGGGTGTAGGCCGGCAGGATGACTCCATGATCCAGATCGCATCGAGAGAGAAATGCTCGCTGGAGTTGCTCCAAGAGTTCGTCGACATGATCGAGTTGGTCGCGGACCCAGAGCCGCAGGTCGGTTGCGATTTGATCGTTCCGTGATCGCGCCGTGTGAAGCTTGCGTCCGACGTCTCCGAGCGCATCGATCAAAGCTTGCTCGATGTGCATGTGGATGTCTTCGAGTTCGATGCGAAACGGGAGCTCCTGGCGCTCGATTCGATCTTGGATACTCAAGAGTTCCCGTTCGATTTGGAGGAACTCTGGGTCGGTCAAGATCCCTTGTTTGGCCAACATCCGCGCATGCGCGATCGATCCGCGAATGTCGTGTTTGTAGAGTCGGTGGTCGAAGGAAATACTTTCGCTGAACCGCGCGAGCGATTGATCCATATCACCGGAGAAAACACCGCTACGGGATGGGGAGCTCAAGGTGTTGACCTTTGGAAGATCGGGGAAGTGGTCGATGGCAGCATGCTTGGGCCTCGGATTTTAGCAGAGCCCCAGTTCATTCGATAGCAAGGATTGTCGGTGGGCCGATCGCACCGGCCCCATCGACCGCGGCCAGGGCGATGGCTCGGACTTTCTTGCCGGGTGCTTGAGTGCCGGGCGCTTGAGTGCCGGGCGTTTGGTCTGATGCGATGGGTGCACGGTCGCTTTGCGCTCCGTGGATCGAGACTTCCCACCGGTTGTCGATCCAGCGATAGAGGCACCAGCGTCGCACCGACTGGGGATTCGAAGAGCTCCAAGTGACCTGTGGGCTTCCTGCAGGGCTACCCGGGTCGGATGGCTTGATGTCGGATGGCTTGATGTCGGATGGCTTGAGGATCGAAACCACAGGAGCGGTGGTTTTCTCGACGCTGAGCCAAGGGGTCTGGGGGCTCAGGGCTGGGGATAGATAAGTATTCGTCTTGAGTCGATCGGTGAGTCCTTCGCGATTCTCCATGATGGCTTTCATGCTGAAATGGATGGTGCCCGAACTGCCTTGCATGGTTCGGGCCAAGAAGACTTGGTCTTCGATCTGCTCGACGGAAAAGGGCCGATTTTTGTCACCGACACGGCTGGTGAAGATTCCCGGTGCGATGGTTCGGTGTTGGGTATTTTCTGAGACCCACCACTGGAGCAAGGCCGGAAAGCTTTGTTGTTTGGCGTGGATAGGCCAGTACAACTGGGGCGAGTAGTAGTCGCACCAGCCCTCGTTGAGCCAGAGTTTGGCATCGGCATAGAGTTTTTCATATTGATTGAAGCCTTGGACGCTCGCGGGAAAGCCTGGCTTCCAGATCCCAAAGGGACTGATTCCGAATTTCACGTGCGGCTTGGTCGCTTTGATCTGCTGATAGAGACTTTGGATGAACTGATTCATCTGATCGCGACGCCAGTCGTCGCGAGAAAGCTTACCTCCGGTTTTGACGTAGTTGTCCCAAGCTCGATCGTCGGGGAAGGGTGCATCGTCGATGGGGTAGGGGTAGAAGTAATCGTCGATATGAATGCCGTCGATGTCATAGCGTTGGACCACATCGAGGAATACCTTTAGGGTGTGCTCTCGCGATTGAGTTTCGCCTGGATCGAGCCAAAGGTAATTGGTTTTGTCATTGCCGTAACGCTTGACCAGTTCGGGGTGCGTTTTGCTGATATGGGAATCCGACTCGGTGTATTTCTGCCCGGAGTTGCGAGCTCGGTAGGGGTTGAACCAAGCATGAAGCTCCATCCCGCGACGGTGGGTTTCTTCAATCCAGAACTCGAGCGGATCGTACCAAGGCTCTGGTGCTTTGCCTTGCTGACCCGTCAGGTAGTAACTCCAGGGTTCGAGTTGGCTTGCATAGAGCGCATCGCACGAGGTTCGGACCTGGAGTACGATCGCATTGAGATGCATCTGATGGCACTGATCGAGAATCGCGATGGCCTCAGTTTTTTGCTGCTCGACGCTGAGCCCTGGGCTAGTCGGCCAATCGATATTGGCGACCGTAGCGACCCATACCCCTCGGAATTCGCGAGGAACTTCTGGCAAAGGGCCAAGCGCGGCGGTCTCTTGCGCCGAGCCGATGGCGCCCAAGGAGTACCAAAGTATTGAAGCGTACAGGAAGACAAAGGGTATCTTTGGAGTTTGATGCATCGACTGCATTGACCGAGTGCGAGGAGAAAAAGTTACCATGTCAGAGTCAACCGATCGAGCACTTCGGTCCAAGGCTTTGTTCGCACGCTTCTCGTAATCGTACTCAGTCCGCCGCGGCGGACGGTACTCGAACTCGAATCGATCTAGTATAGCAATTCAACCCATAGGTCTGCAAGTTCCCGCGAACGGCATCGATCAACGATCGGCATCGCCGCAGTTCAAACAGCCATCGAGTACGAGCACGAGCACGAGCACGAGGACATACGATCCAATGCACGATCGAGAACCTATCCGGGAGACTTGAGGGACTATATCTATTGAAGAAAAAACGGGGAACCAAAGGGCAAATGGGCTTAGAGCAAGATCGGGCAAATATCGAACCAGGATCGACCCTGGCGCTCCATCCACTCGGTCGATTCGCTCGGACCCCACATTCCGGTTTCGTAGGTGAAGAGTTGTGGCGCAGCGGGGCTTCTCCAGGCTGCGATGATCGGGTCCATGATTCTCCAGGCTTGTTCGACCTCGTCGCTTCGAGCAAACAATCCCGGATCGCCAAGCATGACATCGAGCAGGAGGCGTTGATAAGCGTCTGGAAGTTCTTTACCACTGGAATCGAAACGAAAATCCAGCTCGCTCAATCGCAATCGCATATCGAGGTCGGGGACTTTAGATTGGAAGTACAACTGAAGGCCTTCGGCGGGTTGGATTTGGATGACCAGTCGGTTGGCCTCGGGGCGGTAGGATTTCTGCTCGCCAAAGAGCAGGTGGGGTGGTTCACGGAACTGGATCACGATCTGGGTGGTGCGGCAACTCATGGCTTTTCCGCTCCGAAGGTAGAACGGGACGCCGCGCCATCGCCAGTTGTCGATATAGAATTTAAGCGCAGCGAACGATTCGGTGGGGCTCCCCTTTGGCACCCCCTCTTCATCGAGGTAGCCTTGGTATTGACCGCGGATACCGAATTCGGAGAAGTCGCTGCCGTGGTAAGGCCGGACAGCTTGGAGGACTTTAACTTTTTCGTCTCGAACGAATTCCCCAGTGTAGCGAACAGGGGCTTCCATGGCCGTGACCATCATGAGTTGGAACAAGTGGTTTTGGAACATGTCCCGAAGCACTCCCGATTTGTCATAGTATCCACCCCGACGACCTACTTGGACCTCCTCAGCCACGGTGATCTGGACATGGTCGACGTAGTTTCGGTTCCAAATCGGTTCGAAGATCGTGTTTCCAAAGCGAAGCACGAGGATGTTTTGGACCGTTTCCTTTCCCAGATAGTGATCGATTCGGTAGATTTGGTCTTCGCGAAAGGTCTTGTGGATCGACTCATTGAGACTTTGGGCCGTAGCAAGGTCGGTACCGAAGGGTTTTTCGATGACCACGCGCCGATGACCTAGGGAATCGTCATGCAATCCCACTTTGCCAAGCTGCTCGATCGCCGTGGCGTAAAGCTGGGGCATGGTCGAAAGGTAATAGGTCCGATCCGCGGGTTTGGACTCCTCGATTTGATCCAGGAAATTCGAGAGTTTATGAAAATCTTCCGTCGAGGAAATATCAGCCGGTTGGTAGTAGATGCTCTGAACGAACGCCTCCCAACTGGCCGAATCGAAATCCGCTTTGGAGAACTGTGCGGTCGATTCCCCCAAAGCAGTCCGCCACTGCTCCGAGGTAAAGTTGCTGCGGGCGACACCTACGATCCGAGAGTTCTTTGGCAAACGACCCCGTTGAAACTGCCGGTAGAGCGCTGGGATGAGTTTACGGCTGGTCAAGTCACCTGAAGCACCGAAAATGACCATCGTGTGGGACATCAAAGCGTTCCTTTTTAGGTAGGATAGTGTGTGGTTTAGGCAACATTGTGGCGCAGGCTCGAAGCGAACACAACGAGCCGCATGTGGAAGTTAGGAAAAACGGATGAACGCAACCCAGTTTACCTTATATTTGGTCCGTCACGCTCAGTCAGCTAACAACGCCCAACCCGAGTCGCAACGCATTCCAGACCCTCCTTTGACAGACCTTGGGGCACAACAAGCCCAAGCGTTGGCCTCAGCGATCGACCAGTTATCCCCAGACCATCTTTTTTCGAGTCCTTTCCTTCGGACTCTGCAGACGACCGCTCCAGTTGCCCAAGCCTTGGGGATCACCCCGACGATCCGAGCCGACTTGTACGAGCAAGGTGGGTGCTATCGGGGCTATCGCCTCGATGATCGAACTCCCGAACCGGGTTTATCCCGATCGGAGATCGAATCGCTGCACCCGACCTGGCGGATCGATCCTGCAATCGACGAGTCGGGATGGAACAAGCACGCGACGTACGAGACCCTCGACGAGGCCCGACTGCGTGCTCAAAGGGTATCGCAATGGTTGTCCGAACATCCATGGCCGAGCAACTCGCGGGTCTTGTTGGTCATCCATGCCGATTTCAAAATCCGACTCCTCGAATCGTTGCTCCGCAACCCCTCGATCGAAGAGCAACTCGCCTCGGTGATCAATACCGCCTGGACGACCCTTCGATACCGATCGGGTCTCTGGGAGCTCGACGCCTACAATTCGCACCCCCATTTAGAGCCCCGAATGATCACGTGCTAAGGGCTCGTTGGCACCGGAGACTGAGTACCGGAGACTGGGTACCGGAGACTCAGCCGGCTCGGGTGAAGGATTTGCGAAGCAGTTCGAGGCTTTTGGGGATCGCAGTTCGGTAATCCTCTTTGCCCTCGAATTCCAAGGAGACCCAGCCACGATAGTTTGCCTTGCGCATCAGCTCGCCAACTTTTTGGTAGTCCAGATCCAGCGAGTACCATTCGCCCCCACCATAGTAAGTCTTGGCCTGTAGCAGTACGGTTTTAGGGGCGAGTTTCTCGAGCTTCTCATAGGGGTTCTCAAGAAAGTTTCCGGTGTCGAGGGTGACCTGAAGCCAAGGAGAATCGATCGCATCGACGATTCGCAAAACCCCTTCGGGGGTCAGCCCCAGTCCCCAATGGTTTTCGAGTCCAAGCACCACGCCACATTTCTCGGCCGTGGGTAAGCAGCGTTCCAACGCGTCGATCACCCAAGGAAATCCATCCTCTTCGGTGTATCCTGGCAATGGCGGCTCAATGCCTCGGTTGGCCATGAGCTCATCAAAGTTCTTGCTT
The DNA here is from genome assembly GCA_003671195.1 of Planctomycetota bacterium. Taxonomy (GTDB): domain Bacteria; phylum Planctomycetota; class Planctomycetia; order Pirellulales; family Pirellulaceae; genus JBKCUI01. The sequence goes on along the minus strand of QWPJ01000178.1, from coordinate 4,986 downwards.
GTTCCCCAACGGCCCGTGTTGACCCGCATCGTCGGGATGCCCAGGGCATAGCAAAGTTCGATCTGACCGATGGTCAATTCGATGTTTTGGCGACGGACCTGTGCGTCGGGCGATACGAAGCCTTGGTGGGTCGACATCCCGTAGAGGGCCAAGCCCGATCGCAGAGCTCGGCGTTTGATGTCCTGCAATGCGGCTCGGCTAAGCAACTCGGTCTGCGAAATCTGATAGAGCAAAATCTCCACTCCATCGAATCCCAACTCTCCAGCAAAATCGATGCACTTACCGACATCCTTGAACTCGTCGTTCTTGAACCGCCAAAGAGAGTAGGTCGAAAGGCCAATCGGCAGCGTAGTCCGGGCACCGGCCGATGCCTCGACGGGGCTGGCACATAGACTCCCCGATAGCATCCCCGGTAGCATCCCTGTGCAGCTTGCTGCCGATAGACCTAGAGTTCCCGAGAGCATCCCCGAGAGCATTCCGTTGAACTGCCGACGTTGCATGGCTGTTTCTTTCATGACTTGTTGGTTTCTTGCAGAGCAGAAGGACTCGAGTGCCTCGGATCGGAAGGATCAAAAGGGGCGTCTAGGAAATTGCGCAACAGCGCGATTCCGTTGGATTGACTCTTCTCTGGATGGAACTGAGTGGCAAACAGATTGCCGACTTGCACCGCAGCGCAGAAGTCGATCCCATAGGTGCTCGTAAGCCAAACCGAATCGCTCGCCTTGGGTACGGCGTAGTAGCTGTGAACAAAGTAAAAATACGGCAAAGGCCCGAGCCCCCGAAGCATCGGATCCCAGACGCGCTGCGATGCGACTTGATTCCACCCCATGTGCGGAACTTTAAGAGGGCCATGCGCAAGCGGATCGAAATGGAACTTGATGACTTGACCGGGAATGATGCCCAGTCCCTGATGCTCGCCACCTTCGAAACTCACGTCCAGCAGGAGTTGCAGTCCAAGGCAGATTCCAAGGAAGGGCCGATCGGCTTGGATCCAATCCTGGATAAACGGGACCCAATCGCGGCGTCGAAGCTCATGGATCGCATCGCGAAACGCGCCGACGCCAGGCAGGACGATGTGGGTCGAAGACTCCAAGTCCCGGTAGGATTCGCACACGACGGGAATGCCCCCGGCTCGCTCGATCCCTTTGGAAACACTCCGAAGGTTCCCCATCTGGTAATCGATGATCCCGACTTGAGGTGGCTGGTTCATCGCGTCAAGGCTTTCCTTAGGCTCTGAGGGCTGTCGAAGTTTCCCCAAGGTTGTACCTTTTGTTGGGAAATTTTCCAGCCAAAACCGATCCGGCCCAAACCACTCCGACGGCGAAAAGCCCAACCGCTGAGACCCGAACCTATCAGAACCCAAGCATATTTGGATCCCCTGGAAGATGGCGATTATGAGAATCAATTTGTTCGAATCTGTCTCGATTCGAGACAGTTAGTCTGAAAAACTGGCAGAAACCCCAAATGGGGTTCGGCAAGCTTGACACTGCGTCGGGAAAAACCGCCTTTCAAAACGGAAGTTTTTACAACCCATCCATGAAAAGACTCCAAGAATCCGCCATGTCCGTTTCATTCTGCTGAAAAAACCGCCTCAAGAGCGAACTTTGGATTTTTGGTCCAGCACTTGCATCTACTCTTTTTCGTCTCCTAAACGGTCGAATTGGCGAACCAAATCCTTCGCCATGGCGTCGAACGAATAGAGGGAGATCGTTTGGTTCCAACGCATGGAGCTTGTCCCGTTAAGCCAGCATCGCAAGATCGGTTTTGGTACCGAAACGAGCGATGTTCGCGTGGCAGGAAGCGAGAACAAGATGAATAGCGATTACAAGATTGTTTTGATTCGTGAACTGAGGGATCAGCAGGTTCGTTTTACGCCGAGGAACAAACGGAGCGAGCAAGCCGACCGCGCTGAGAAGCTTTTGACGGAACTGGATCCTTCGAAGGACTACCCGTTCGATTTCTTGTTCTATCGTGTCACCGAGGTTCGTCCCGATGCCCACTCGATGCGATTGATCAAAGGGGAAGATGCGGTCCATGACCTTCGCCTCTTCGTCGAAGACATCACCGACTCGATGAACCTGCGTCTCGAAGAAGCTTCCGAACCGGTCCACACCGTCGAGGATCTGAGCAAGCGGTTCAACGTTTCGACCAAGACCATTTCCCGATGGCGAGATCAAGGTTTGGTCTCCCGCCGGTTTATCTCCGAAGGCCGCAAACGGGTCGGGTTCCTGCACTCAAGCGTCGAGCGGTTCGTTCATCAAAACAAACTCCGCGTCGAGCGGGGCGAACGTTTCAGCCAAATGTCCGATACCGAACGCGATGAGATCATCGACAGGGCTCGCCGACTGGCAAGCCAAGGCGACAACCTTACCGAAGTGATTCGTCAGGTTTCCCGCGATGTGCACCGAAGCGTCGAGACCATTCGATACACCATCAAGAATTTCGACAGGAAATATCCCTCCATGGCTGTTTTCCCCGAACAACGCGATACGCTCTCCGAAGAGGACAAACGAGCCCTCTACCAACAGCACCTTCGAGGCCTCTCGACGGTCATGTTGGCCAAACGGTACCGACGTACCCGCAGCAGCATCATCCGAATCCTCAACGAACAACGTGCGATGAGAATCCGGGAACTTGCTCTGGATTTTGTCGCCAGCCCAGAGTTCGAAAACGACTCGGCAGTCGACGAGATTTTGGCAGATACACCCAACTCGGTCTCCCCTTCGCGCAAATTGCGAGCACCCAGCGGGCTGCCTGCCTATCTGGCATCCCTGTACGAAGTCCCACTCCTGGAGCCCCAGCAAGAAGTCCACTTGTTTCGCAAGATGAACTTTTTGAAGTACAAGGCGACGAAGCTGATCGATAAACTCGACCCCAAGGCTCCTTCGGTAGCCCTGATGGATCAGATCGAAAAGCTCTACGAAGATGCACTGGGTGTGAAGAACAAAGTCGTCCAAGCCAACTTGAGACTGGTCGTTTCGATCGCCAAAAGGCACGTCGGACCTACCGGGGATCTGTTCGGTTTGATCAGCGATGGAAACGTCTCGCTCATGCGAGCCGTAGATAAGTTCGATTACAACCGAGGGTTCAAGTTCAGCACCTACGCCCACTGGGCGATCCGCAAGAACTTTGCCCGCTCGATCCCAGATGAGTTCAAGCACCGCGAGCGTTTCCGTACCAGCTCCGAAGAAATCTTTCAGAGCCGCGAAGACCTTCGCGCCGATCACCTAGCCATCGAAATCGATCAGCAATCCCGCGCCGATCAAATCGGTAAGATCCTTCACTCCCTCGACGAACGGGAACAGCAAATCATCGTCCTGAGGTTCGGACTCGGCAAAGGTGCCGAGCCTCGTACCCTCAAAGAGGTCGGCGAGGAACTAGGGGTCACCAAGGAGCGAATCCGCCAACTGGAACTCCGCGCCTTGGCCAAACTCCGCACCGCAGCGGAACGAGAAAAGATCGATTCGCCTGAGTAAAGGCAGCGGCCCTATCCTCGGAGAATCGATCCAAAAGGGCAATCGATAAGCACTTCGCAGATCCCAAAGCCAACGCTTTGGGATCTGCAAGGAGCCTTTTCTCAAGAGTTGGTTTTCACACATCAACTCTTTTTGCAATTTTTTTGCGAAAGCGAAATTGATCTATCTGCGATTTCTAGTAAATTAACCCCTCCGGCCGGATTCCCTTTTTAAGTCCCTTTCTTCCATCACGGGCCAACGACGATGCTAGACCGCAAGCAACCTTCCAGCCGACGTGGCTTTACCCTGGTCGAACTGCTCGTCGTTATCGCGATCATCGGGGTCCTGGTCGGACTGCTCTTGCCGGCCGTCCAAGCCGCACGAGAAGCCGCACGACGCGCTTCGTGCATGAGCAACCAGCGCCAAATCGGACTGGCTCTTATGAATTACGAAAGCGCCAACCGAAGACTACCAAGCGGTTGGGTCGATTTCCGACAGACCAAACTCCCAGGTTGGAGCTGGGCGCACGCGATCTTGCCTTTCATGGAATCCAATGCGATCTACTCCGCGATCGATCTGCGATCCCCAATCGATGCACCGATCAACCAAGCCGCCTTGATCCAAGTCGTCCCCACCTTCATCTGCCCCTCCGACATCGGAGGCAATACCTTCGAAATCGGCATGGAATCCGAGGAGGAGGAGGAAGAAGAGCACGAAGGTCACAACGTCGACGAAGGAACCAAACTCTTCCGAATCGCGAAATTCAACTATCCCGGCGTTTTTGGAACCCAGGAAATCGAAGAAGTCCCCTACAGCTCAAACGGGACCTTCTTCGGCAACTCACCGATCCGATTCAAAGACATCATCGACGGACTGAGCAACACCATGATCGTCGCTGAACGATCCAGCCGACTCGGGGGCTCGGTTTGGCACGGCTGGATCTCCGAAGCTGCCGAACCCGGCGCTCGATTCCTCGGCGTTGCAGACCATACCCCCAACAGCAAAATCGGACACTTCGAGGATTTCTCAAGCCAGCACGGACCCGGAATCCATATCGTCTTTGCCGACGGTTCCACCCGGCTGATCTCCGATGCGATCGACCTCGGGATCTACCAAGCGATCACCACCCGCGCAGGGAGCGAGATCGTCAGCGGCCTGGAGTAATCAAAAGCCGAATTAAACGCAAAGCCGCGCAGGCAGAAGAGATGAATTAAACGCAAAGTCGCGCAGGCAGAAGAGAAGAATTAAACGCAAAGGCGCAAAGACGCAAAGACGCAAGGAAGAAAAAAAGAACGGCAAGGGATATTTTTGGGATTGAGTCCAGAGCCGGATGTAATCTTGAAAAAATGACCGTCAGTACCCTTAGAGCTCTTGCCCTTGACTCTTCCCCTCTCCTGCAATCCCTTCTCCTGCATTCCCTTCTCCTGCATTCCCTTCTCCTGCATTCCCTTCTCCTGCATTCCCCTCTCCTGTATTCCCTTTGCGTCTTTGCGCCTTTGCGACTTTGCGTTTAATTCTTCTTCTTCTTCTT
>QWPJ01000164.1 GCA_003671195.1 Planctomycetota bacterium | reverse complement strand
GAGAAGATGATCGAAGCCAAGAAAGAAAAGAAAGATAGTTTGGATGCCAAGATGTGGGGGTACTCGAGTTTCGATTCGAGCGCGCCGTATGACATCTTTGACTTCCGAGTGTCGCGCCATCGCGATGGGCCAGATGAGATCCTCGGTGGATACCAAGGGCATGTGATGGCTGACTGTTATTCGGGGAATATGAGCGTGGTGCTTGCGCCTGGGTCGAAGATGACTCGGATGGCTTGTTGCCAGCGCCCTACGACAAGATCTCGACGTAGCGATGTATTTAGAGAGTGTCATAACGCACATGCTCCGAGGGACGGCCAAGACCGAGGAGTTGTTAACAGGCAGTGGGCATATCAGCAAGCCTGAGCATCAGCAAATCTCGCCAAGGTGGCTGTACGCTTACGAACAAGCCGCACTGCTTGCGGAACAGGCACTAGCAAAAGAGCCGAAGAGCGGTCATGCGAGAAACGCGCTATCCTGCGCCTATGCGTTAGAAACAAGGGCGCTCCTTGAATCTAACCGCAAGCGGGCCCTGCGCTGAGAAAAACCCGATCAGCTTCGCGAGACAATCTGAGCCACAATTCGCGTTCCGTTGTGTGAAGCTCATCTTTTGAAAGAGCCTTCAGCGTTACTGCCGCCTTCGCGGCCTCATCACCTGCTCCTGTGAGCATGGACTGGCGAATCGAGTCAAGTAATTGTTTTGGATTTGATTTGGTCTCAGCGACGGATGTTTCCTGCCCGAAGAGAAACGAATCGTCCGAAATTCCCAAAATCGAAAGCATGGAAATAGAAGAAGGCAAAATAATGGATTGCCTTCTTCATGATTAATCGCCTTTCGATGTATTCCTGAGATTCGTCACTACTTCACCAAATGCAGCTTGGAAACGCGTAATGTCAATGACGTGGAGTAGTAGACAGTTGTTGGTCCAGTTGGCTTGTTATTGGCGGTAATATGGCGAGCTGAAATCAAATAGAAATTTGCTTTCATCGGCTGAAATTCTGCTATGCCATTGCCATCGGTGATGACCTCGAAGTCTGCGTCATCTTCCTCATCAAGGTTGACCCCTTGCGGAAGAAAACTGACTCTGACCCCTTGAATAGGCTCTTAGACTCTACGAGCAACCGGACTCGAATGGTGGCCTTCTCTTCAATGGATGGAAATGCAGAACTTTGAAGTTCGAATTCAATCGGTAGGTTCAGAAGCTGATTTGCTTTCGAGTTGATCGAGGGCTCAAGCGTTTCGGAAGCAATCACGAAAGCCTTTGAAGTAACGATACCTCGCATCTCTTTCCCGTCGTGCTCAATGACTTGGTCGAGCGATTGACTGAACCAATTTGTACCAATTTCATCGACCGGACATGCAGAGGTCCAATAGCCGCCTCTTGGGTCATTACTCGATCGGGCTAGGCTCGAGGTGAGATCGACTCGCTGTTGGCTTGGAGAAATCGACTCAACTACCGTCCCGTCTTTATCGATCAAACCCTTCGTCTTGAAGTCACGCCGCCCTTCGTCGCAATTGCCAAGCTTGAAAGCAACATTCACAACTTCTTTGTTTCTAACAAACGATGTGTTTGTTTCGATCCAAAGATCGTGGGCATCGCACATCGTTACAAAGAAGAAGTGCAAAATAGCGCCCACTACAAAATGTTTTCGTCTCATTGTCATTCCACCCTTTGTTCTAAATTGGAAATGTATTTACTTGCTAACGCAGAAAGCTTGATTGCCGATGCGGAATACAAATCGGTTGTTGACCACTGCGTAACCGTAGAGCGTTGGACCGCTAAACATCGCTGCGGCTCGACGTCGCTCTTCCGTCGACTCACTGGTCGGTGCGGACTCTTCCGGTATTAGGTCATCGGGGTTCCAAAGCTGATTTTCAGCGAGAAGTTTGAACTCTCGCCCCGTAGCAATGACCGTGGTCAGCCCATCTTTGCCAAACCAATAGATGCGATCACCAATCGCGAAGGGTGTCGCCCAACAAGATTGCTTGGTCCGTTCGCGGTAGACGAGCTCACCGGACTTCGCGTCAAAACAACTGACCACCCCAACGCGATTGATCCAATACGCCAACCCGTCGTGGACGATTGGCGAAGCCCAAGTGGGCGATGCCTCCTCTGCAATCCACTTACGCTCAACATTCCAACCAGTCCCATCGGTAGTAACCTGAATCAGAAAATTGGACTTTTTCGCCGCATCTGCATTTTCACCCTGACGACCTGCAGATGCACCCACCAAAAATCGGCCCTCGCCAAAATCGATGGGTGTCGCGCCAGTGTTGCCACCGACATCCTTAAAACTCCACAGCAGTTTGCCTTCATCGGAAGCATAACCATCGACTGAACCTGCAGAGCTAACAACAACCTGCTGTTTGCCTGCAACTGCAATGATGGCTGGTGAGCTCCAACTTCGCCGCGCTGTGCGATCTGCTGTCCAAATGGTTCTTCCGGAAGCTTTATCCAATGCAACCAGATGACTAGGACCATCATGCTCTAGCAGGACGAAGGCAAGTTTCTCTGTCTGGCATGGTGACGCTCCCAATCCGAACTCAGCCACGAACGGTCCAAATTCTACCGTGAGTGAACGTTTCCAGAGTTCATCGCCTTCGTGCGAAAAAGCGACTATGTCACCGCTTTCAAATTGTGCAATTACGCTTGAAACATCAACAACTGGAGTCGGTGCCGCTCGGCTAACGTAAACACTGTTGGCGACGGGTGACGAGTTTTTGAGACTTCGACGCCAAAGTTCCGTTCCACTTTGAAGATCAAGGCAAAGGATGTGGAATGTTTCTTTTTGAGGGCCTTCCACGGAAGTAAGAAATACACGCTGCCCCCAAACGACAGGACTGGATTGACCATGTCCCGGCAACGTAGCCCGCCATAAGACATTCTCACTGGGCGACCATTTGATGGGCAAAGTTTCCGCGTTGGTAGACGATGCTCCAGCCCCTAAAAACGCTGGCCACGAATCCGGTGTGTCATCTGCAAGAGCAGTCACAGAAAACGACAGAACGATTGTAAAGACATAGAGCAAGCATCTACACATAACTGGATTTCCTTTGAAGAGCGAATAACCGAATCGAAAGAGAACTACTTGCTGAGACTTTTCTGTTGAGGCACTGGCAGGACGATGGTTGCACCGTAATGCGTCTTGTCAAAACCTTCCCCTTTTTCATCGTCAGCAACAAAATGTGCAACCGCCAAGATTAGGTTACCCTCCGAAGGCGTAAACTCAACACGGCCTTCTAAGTTTGTCTTGTGCTCATAAGTGGAGTCCACTCCTTCGCTCAGCGTGATTCCGCGGGGCACGAACGAGACAAGGGTTCCACTAACTGGCTTTCCGCTACGCAAGAGACGTAAACGAAGGGGTGTGCCCGCGGCCAATTGTTCGATCGGTGTCTCCAGCACGAACTCCAAGCCAAGCCCGAGCGATTTGATATTCTCTTGGCCTCGAACTGGACCGTCTCCCTTCATATCACTTGCGACGAAGTAGGTCTTACTGCTCTTGATTGCACGGGTTTTGCCATGCAATGTGTCGAGTTTATGCAGGACCTCATAGACTCCAGAATCCTTAGCCACAAAGCGAGTCGTCCAATATCCTTCTTTCTCGGCGCTCCCGGTATCAACTAGTTTGGATTTGACATCCTGTCGCTTACCATCTGGCCCCAGAATCGATAGTTCGCATGGTGCTAAAGTAATCTTGCTCGCAAGCTTGAAGTCACGATGATTGTTGCCATGATTGCCCAACCTAAGATCAACGTAGACATACTCTCCCGTTCTCATTTGCAAGGAGCCCGCCTCGACCCAAGTGTCATGGGCGCGAACTTGCGAGCACCAAAGGGTTGCAACTGCTAGACAAACAATACAGACGATCTTCTTCATGATTTTTCTCTTTGTAAAGTGAAGTGGATAAACACAGGAAACTACTCTTTAGAGTCGCGAACACCATCGAAATCGAATCAAGCTGGCGGCGATTTTTGTAACAGTTCACGAATCGATTGCCGGTCTTAAGCATTCAATTCAAACTGCCTCGCTTCGTGATAGGTCTCCTCGATTGCCGCCAACAGTTCTGATGTAAGTGCCCTACGTAGCACCAGTGGCTGTTCCGCGAAAGTTTGGGAGTAAACTAATCACTCAAGCGGACTTTAATCTTCAAAAGTTGCGATTTCACCGCCGGATCTGGTGCCATAGGCTCGCCAGACCGTGAGGTCAATGTTGCTACTGACAAACGAAGTACTGCCATCGCATTTGGTGACATGGACGCCTCCCGTATGAAGACTTCGAGCTGCAAATACTCCATAACCACAAGTGTTCATATCGAGGATGGGAGAATTGGGACTATGGTAGTGGTTATAGGCCGTGTAGTATTCGCGGCCATTGATCCACCCTCCTCCCCGTTGTCCGTTGTACCCTCGACTGATTGCAACGACTGCCGCCTCGAACTGATTCGGATCCGCAGGGGCCATGAAACCATTTGCCAAACCCGCCACTGTGGGTGGAACCGTTGTCGATCGCCATGAACACGCTACGTTCACCATCGTCCGAAGCCGATCGTTGAGCGTGGTAGGGGCGGATACGTTGTTCATTGCGAGGCCTCTCAAAGACTCGGAAAATGCTGCAGTATTGCTCAAACCATCCGTGATACTTGAAAACCGTACTTTTGAGTTAGTCCAAACCAATCCGTCTGAGGGCATTCGCGTATCGTAGAGTGTTCCGACGCCCGTTCCGGTATTGATGTGGTAGTTGTTTCCCGCGTACTGCTCGACCGGACCTCTTCCACTAAGTGTCACCACATCAAAAACATCTGGGCCGTCGTCACTAGGGCATCGAAAGATACTTAGCGTTGTCTTTGCCGGCTGAACAAACTGAGGTCGAAGCGTACCTGGACAACAGCCGACTGTCATTGTGACCTTATAATCGAGCTGCGACTCCAGAATCGACTGCTCCATAAACGGAAGCAAGCTTGACTGTATTGAGAAGTTTCCTGCGTTGCTTCCGACCGAGGCGCAAAAAGAAGGGAGTCGCTTGTTAGCCGATTCGTAATTGTGCGTCGCCAAAACGATCTGCCTAACGTTGTTGCTGCATTGCATTCGCCGGGCTGCTTCTCGCGCTGCTTGTACAGCAGGGAGTAATAATCCGACCAGAACTCCTATGATCGCTATTACGACCAGTAGTTCCACAAGTGTGAACGCTCGTCGATCGACTTGGGATTTCAAATTCAATTTCATCTTTGATTCACCTAAAAGTTTTTGGTTTGATTTGTAGACGAATAAGTTCGCACAGCTTTAACCCGCGACTCAATACGGCGCACTTGATGCGGTAACACAGAACTGTCTTGTGGAGAGCGAGCTCGTGACCGCGCAAGTGCGCCATATCGAATCGCATCAATTCAAAGCTGACGCATTTGAAGCTTCACCTACGTGATTACCGAAACCCCATGGCACGGAACGACACATATAGCGAAACGTCATTCGCAATTGCAATGTAACGACGCGACGAGTTCATTCCCGCCCCATTGTTTGGCATGCCAAACAATGGGGCGGGAAGAAGATTCGCGCGCTAAAGATGCTAAGAGAGCATCTGCTTGGGCGGCGGCGTGTCCGGCTTAAAGAATACCGGCGCTGGGTCCCGTGTGGTTGCCTCATAAGCGGGCCCAAATTCGTGCTCAAACATAACCGCATTTTGAATGGTGGCGAGAATCGTCCATGGCAGCAAAGTGAAAGCAGAACTTTTGCCTTGGCATTTCAAGGCGAACATACTCAAAACGACCTTGCGTTTTGTGGAATTGCTCAAAGCCTTTGTTTCAGGTTTGTCAGCTTTTGCAGATTGCGATAGCCCAGGACTGGCGGACACCGGCGGCGAACCATAAACTCAAGCCGGAGGAAGTCCAATGTCAACCAATGAAAAGAAACCCCGTCGGACCTTTGATCAAGATTTCATCGATGGCGCAGTCAAGCTAGTCACCCAGGAGGGGTACAGCTTGGCGGCTGCGGCCAAGGCCGTTGATATTCCCTATACGACTCTTCGTCAATGGTGCCAAAAACAATCGGACCAGAGTTCGCCGACGAGTGACAAGGCTCGATTCGAGCAGCTCGAATCGGAAAATCGTCAGCTCCGAAAGCAGCTCCGACAGGTCAAGCTGGAGCGTGAAATCCTAAAAAAAGGGCTCTTCCGCAGAATTTGTGGGTAAAAGGTTCTAACATTTCTAGGATGGAAGCGTTTGGATTTTTCGCTTTCCCCAGATAACAAGCCACAGGGATGGGAGGAAGTCAGGGGCCACCGTAGCAGCCCCTGGCTTGTTACCTGTCCTCGGCGTTCTCTAGAAGGGGCGCTCGAGTTGGTTCCCACCAGAGCTCTATCCTCCATCGAGGCATCTATCAGTCTATCGAGGCTGAATTAGACTCGCAATGAATTTCCAAAAAAGCATCCTGAGCCTGGGATGGTATCATGAGGTTTACCACAACTTCAGTACACCAACCCCAAGAATCAAGATGCAACTACAGACTATCCTGAATCGCGTTGAAAAGCAAAAGGGCTTCGTCTATTCCAAGGCTCGTTTCAACGAAAATGGGGAACTGGAAGTCGAGCTTTGTCCTCGTCGTAATTCCAAGGCGATCTGTAGCGGTTGCGGGAACAAGGGGCCGACCTACGATCACACATCTATCCGACGATTCCAGTATGTCCCACTTTGGGGTATTGCGGTTTTCCTGGTTTACTCCATGCGACGAGTCAACTGCGGGGAATGTGGGGTAACCACCGAACGAGTCCCTTGGGCCTGTGGAAAAACCCAACAATCGTATTCGTTCCGGTTGTTTCTCGCGACCTGGGCCATGAGTTGGAAGGAAACGGCAACTGTTTTTTCAACGAGTTGGGATAGCGTGTATCGAGCGTCACGAGCCATTGCTACTGAATTGGTTCGAGGCCAGAGGGCTTTCGTCGGGAATCGTTGAGGGATTCAACAACAAAGCGAAATTGACCGTGAGAAAATCGTACGGATTTAAGGAGGTAGAAACCATTTCTACCGCACTATATCATCAGCTTGGCGACTTACCCGAGCCAATTCGGACCCACAAATTCTGCTGACGAGGCAAAAGATTCAATCCGCCACGCTCAGCCACTTCACTAACTGAGCCCTCCGCCGCCGATCTGCTCGATCGACTCGATCCGAACGTCGCCATCGAGATTACGAAGCGGCTCCCCAACGTGTAGTTCTCCGGCTAACAAGAAACTGGGGACGGTCCTTGGGGTGCATCCACAAACGGGTCGCAGACCCATTTTACGCCAAGAGAGGCGTTCCTGGTCGCATCTTCGAGGTACAACGAGAGAATCGATTCTCTCATGCGGTTGCGAGTCTTTTCAGGATTTGCTTCTTGCGTGCATCGATACGTTTTGCGAAACTTGTTTTCACCTGAAACCTTCCATGTGAGTGGCTTAATCGATTTGTTGTTGCTTCGTTAAACCGAGAAAACACCTGGAGGTTTCAGGTTTTTTTACGAAAATCTCAAGTATCCACGATCAAGCTTCGCTTGATCGTGGTTTAGGGAGTCCTATCAGAAAGATCGGATGGAATGATGTCGAGTCGTAGAGAATGGTTGGCCAACTTCGGAGCGATCGGAGTATCGGGACTTGGCGTTGATTTTTTTGGGGGGCTCGTTCGCGGTTCGGTTCGCAGGGAGAAAAAGAGGGTCGCGGCCGTCGTCACGGAGTACCGCAAGCGATCTCATGCGGATGTTTTGGTGGGTAAGATCTTGGAGGGATGGAAGCAGGACGGTGGCATTGGGCCGGATTTGGAGTTGGTGTCTTTGTATGTCGATCAGTATCCGGCCGAGGACATGTCCGTCGCGTTGGCCAGCAAGTATGGGTTCCGCTTGTGCAAGTCGATCGAGGAGAGTTTGACGCTCGGGGGTCAGAGCATCGGTGTCGATGGTGTATTGAGCATAGGGGAGCATGGCGATTACCCTTGGAATGATTTCGGTCAGCATTTGTATCCTCGCAAGCGGTTCTTTGAGGAGATCACCGATACGATGCGGAAGTATTCTCGGGTCGTTCCGGTGTTCAATGACAAGCATCCTGGTCCGGAGTGGAAGGATGCTTTATGGATGGCTCAAAGAGCCAAAGAGATGGGTTTGCCGTGGATGGCCGGATCGAGTTTGACGGTCAGTTATCGAGATCCCGACGTAGGGCTTCGTTGGCACTCTGGGGTCGAGTCTGCGGTAGGGATTGGATATTCGGGTTTGGACATTTACGGGATCCACACGTTGGAGTTTTTGCAGAGCATTTTGGAGCGACGACGCGGGGGTGAGTCTGGAGTCGCTTGGGTGGAGGCTTACCCTACCGATCGGATTGAAGGATTGCTTGCCTCGGGAGTGATTCATTCGGAGTTGTTCGATATTGGGTTGCGAGCGACCCGAACCGATCGCGAGTCGGTGCTGAAGGATCCGCCCAAGGATGGAGCGGCATTTTTGATTGGGTACGTCGACGGGTTGGTGGTGCCTGTTTTGATGTTGCCTGGCAAAGCGCAGGGGATAGGTGCAGCGGTGCTCGACGATTCAGGTCGTCAGTTCGCCACGCGGGTCGAGGAGCGCGAGGAGCCTTATTACCCTCACTTTGCGTATTTGCTCAAGGGGATCGAGCAGATGATCCACACGGGCAAGCCCTCTTATCCGGTCGAGCGCACGATGCTCACGGCGGGCGTATTGGATCATCTGCTTGTTTCGCACCGAGAGGGTGGACGTCGGATCGATACTGAGGATTTGCGGATCGCTTATCAACCGGTCGATTACCCTTATGCACCTGGGTTGGATTTGGGTCAAGAGTGAGAATCAGAATTCAAGAGAGAGAAGCTATGAAGAGCCCGTGGAGTGTGGTGTTGCTGGTATTGCTGGGCCTGCATATTTGCCCAGGAGTGGTTTATTCGCAGGGATTGGAGGTGGGGGCATCGGAGGTCGACATCACGCCGCTCGAAGCGGTGCCGATGTGGGGGTATGGAGACCGGCATGCGGCTCTGTCCGAGGGGACACTCGATCCGCTCAAGGCGACGGTGGTCGTGATTCGAGCCGGTCGTCGCAAGATGGCGATCGTTGGATTGGACTTGGGTCGATCGCCGCAGGAGGCATCTCTTCAAGCGATCCGTTCGGAGATCAAGTTGCAGGCGGGGATCGATGTTTCGTTTATTTCCGGGTCGCACACGCACCATGGCCCGATCTTGGAGTTATTCGACGCGCCGGGACGAGGACGGGGACGATTTGATGCAGCGATTCGATACAACCAGCAGTTGGAAAAATCGCTGATCGAGGCGATCGTAACGGCAAGTCAGCGGATGGTTCCGGCAAAGATTGGCCAGGGAGCCAAGGAGCTTGAGGGTTTCAATCGCAATCGGCATACGAAGTTGCGACCGGCCCCGCTCGACACGCGGTTAGGGATTTTGCGATTCGACGCGTTGGACAGCGGGAAGAACATCGCAACGATTGTCAATTTCACGGGTCATCCGACGAACATTTCGTCGGAGGTGCGGAAGTTTTCGGCCGATTATGTCGGCGCGATGCGGGGGGTGGTATCCGAGCAGACCGGTGGAGTCGTGGTATTTAAGCAGGGGGCATCGGGGGACATTTCGGTCGACCGCGGGAGCCACGGGGATTACGTGGGTTATGGAGCGGCGCTTGGGCAAGAGGTGCTCAAGGTATATCGGGAGATAGAGTGCAAGGTAGTCGATGCACCGACGTTGCGTTTCAAGGAGGAGCGGTTTACGTATTCATCGCGGACTGACTTTGCGAACCCTTTGGTCCAGGGGGTGTATTCGGTTGCGTTCTTTCCCGAGTTGGTTGAGAACTTTGTGGCCGAGTACCAAGACGGGATACGGCCGAGGTTGACCGTAGCGGTATTGAACAAGGAGATAGCGTTTGTCGGTGGGAGCGGGGAGTTTTTCTGCAACCATGCGATCCGGTTGCGTGAGCGAGCTAGGATGGAGAATTGTTTCTTCTTTGGGTACTGCAATGGGTATCATCAGTACTTCCCGACGATTGAGGCGACGGCCGAGGGGGGCTATGGAGCCGATGCCCAGGTCGCCCCGGCCCAGATCGGAGCCGGTGAGGATCTGATGAATCAAGCTTTGAAGTGGCTCTATCAGATCCGTTAGTTCGTGCTTCCGTTGGGATTTCGTCGTACTCGTACTCGTACTCAGCGAAGCGGTACTCGTACTCGATGGCTGTTCTTAGTATCCGGCGAATTTTCGGATTGGTCCGACGACGTATCCTGGGTTGTTGGAGCTGGCGATATTGGCTGCGTCGAAGGAGTTTCGGGCGTTGACGACGACGGAGATGGGGTAGGCGGCCACACCGACGGGAGGATAGAGGTAGACTTCCCACATGCTAAATACGCCGGCTGCAACGGCTTGCATTTGGAGTTGCATGCGAGCGATCTGCATCATTTCTTGTTGGTAGGCTTGGTTTTGTTGGGTGGATTGTTGGTAGGCGGCGGCTTGGGATTGCAGGTAGAGGGATTGTTGTCGTTTGGTTTCTTCGTCTTGTTTGGAGGCTTGGTTGGCCGCGAGCCATTCGTCCCATTGGGGTTCGAGGACTTTGAGTTCCATGTCTTTGAAGAAGAAGAATGGGATGCCGTATTCTTCGCCGTTGGGCAGTTCCATGAGGACACCTTCGCAGGTGAAGGTACGGGCTTCGGCTTTTTGGGCGAGGACCCAGTCGTTGAATTGGGAGTCGTTGGCGAAGGTTTTCTTTTCGAAGTGTTCGACGATGCGTGGGACCATTCGGCGGTAGACTTCGGGGAGGTTTTCGAAGGGTCGGTCGTTGACGTAGAGTTTGCCTCGGCGGCGTTGTAGGGTGACATCTTTGCGATTGAATCCGACGACTTTCCCGAAGACATTCATTCCGTTTTTGAGTCCCCAGGAGTGTTTTTCGGTGGCGGCTTTGAGTTGGCCTTCGCTTTCCTCGAGCATGAGGAATTTTTGGTCTGCTTCGGAGAGTTCGGCGATATCGATGGCTAGGAGTTCGCGACCTTTGACGGCTTGGTCGAGTTTCACGACGATGTCTTTTTGGTCAGCGGCGATGAGGGTACCGTTGACTTTGACGTTACCGGTTTTGTCGGTCCATTCCCTAGCGAGGCTCAATGAGCAGGACAGGCAGATCGAAAACATTGAGAAAAAGAAAGATGCCGATTTCATTGGACGGATTCCCTCAGTACCTTTTACGGATGGTAGGTTTGGTATGCTTGATGGTCTTGATGTCCACCGCGAGGGGCGGTTTGCATTGCGTTGCATTGCGAGCTTTGGGCTTCGCCGGGTCTAGGGCCATCGACGGATAGGCCACGATTATTCTAGCTTGGATTCCTTTGAACTGAAAGTCAATGCCGTTGGAGCCTTACAACTCAACAAGGATTCGTGCGGTCCGGCTCAAGCCGGGCAAGGGGCGCGAGTCGTTAGGTCGTCATCCGTGGATATTGGAGGCATCGTTGGTCGAGTCGGTCAGTCCGCCGAGGCTAGGCGAGCAGGTCGATGTTTTGGGAGCTGATGGCAGGTGGATTGGGCGTGGTTTGTACCATCCTGAGAGCCGGATTCGGGTTCGGATGTATGTTTGGTCGCAGGACCAGTGGATCGATGCGGAGCGGTTCGCTGTTCGGATAGGCCAAGCGATCGAGCTTCGTCGTCAGTACTTGGCCGGTTCGGGTCAGGTCGATGGATTGCGATGGATCAACAGTGAGGGGGATTTTCTCAGTGGATTGGTGGTCGATGGATTTGCGGGGCATTTGGTGGTTCAGGTCAACGCACGGGTGCTGATGCCCTATTTGGATGGGATATTGGGACAGCTTGTTGAGCACATTAAGCCGCTGAGTATTTCGTTGAGTATCGATGAGAAAACGGCCCGGAGCGAGGGTTTAGAGGTCCAGGAGCGGTTGGTGTATGGTCAGTTGCCCGAGGGAACATTGAGTCT
>QWPJ01000155.1 GCA_003671195.1 Planctomycetota bacterium | reverse complement strand
CGCATGCTCTGTAGCTGCAAGTTACGCCTCCGCCGGGCAAGCCCGACGGTAGGCTCACTCAGCGGCCATCGAGCCCTTCTCTCCGTCAGCTTTATGCCGAATGGCAATGAACTAAAAGCGCAACTCCGCAAGCGGCGTCGAAAGCCCACTGGATCGATTGTAATAGGACCTCACGTCGTGCTTGACGTCAATCATCGGTCTCTTTTGGAGGTCTTGAAGATGAATCAACAAGTACCTACTCTGGTTTTGTTCTATTGTTCGCAACGATGTTGTAGTGCCACAACTTCCGATGCACGATCAAAGAGCTCTGGTCACTCCGCTGTTTTTTTCGCGTTGCTCTGCATCTGGTGGACCGCGTTTTGACTCATCGCATCGACCGTCAAATACAAGGTAGCTGCAGAAGCGCATCCCGCTGGGCCTTTGGTAATGTACCCAGCAACCGCCGCAGAAACCGCGCCGACGCCCCGTCCTATCCGCTCCGCATGGCGATGCTCAACCTGCGCACACCGCGAAAGAGCATAAGCCGAATGGCGAGCCACCTCGCCCAGCAGAGTTGCAACCCCAGCGGTTTGCGACATGGCCATGCCCGCACTGGCTCCACCCCCGACCGTTCGGGCCGAGGCAGAAGCTATTCCTGCAAGTCCCACTCGAATCATGCCTCGGAGCAACCGGTCGGTCTGATGGCTGACATGCTCCCCAGTCTTGCACATCCTGGCAAAGTGCTCGCAGTTTCCCAACGCCACATGGTAGTGGGTGTTGCCTACCGCGGCCAAGGCTCGCTCGAGGACTTGCTCGTCGCTGAGCGACTTGCTGATCCGCTCGACGGTAATCGGCTTGCCATCGGCAAACACCCCAAGCGATACTCGCTGGACTTCCATTTCCGAGGTGTTGCCACGCACGGAGGCTAAGTGAACGACAGTCCCGTCCCCCACGTCGATTCCGAAGTGGCGGTAGGGGATGATTCCCCATGTGCAAGGCACGGTCAGCAAGTCGGATTTGGCCATATTCTCGATTCCAGAGCGGGTTCGTTTGCCGCGCGTTGAAATATAGGGCCCAAGAGCGCAAAAAAGAAAGCGGAGTTTCCTTCAGAAAACCCCGCTTCATGGAAATTTTTTTCGCGACCGAGACCAACTGAGCCCAGTTGGAAAATCTCCCGTCAATGACAAGCCATCCATTCCAGTCGCGACGCCCGTACTTGCTACGGGCGCTCCGGTGGGATGCTTGTAGTCTATGGAACCATCAGCTACTGAAACGACTTGCCGCAACCGCAGGATTTGACAGCATTTGGATTGTTGAACGTAAATCCGGATCGCTCCAGGCTCTGGTACCAGTCCAAGGTGGTCCCATCGAGGAGCAACGCGCTTTTCTTGTCGACAACGACCGAAATGCCGTTTTGCTCGTACCGCGTGTCCTTCGACTCGTCGAATTGATCATCGAAGTTCATCGCGTATTCAAATCCACTGCATCCGCCGGCGACGACGCCAACGCGGACGAACGTTTCGGCGGTGAGTTGGGAATCCGTTTGAGCTCTTTTGAGCTGTTCGGCCGCTTCAGGTGTAACCAAAATCGCCATGTGCAACCTCTATCCTAAATTTCCGTAGAAAACTTGTCGACAAACCTTACTTGGTCGCCCTGCTCCTCGCGGGGTCTTCGGCGACCGGGAGTCAACGGTACCTACCGCAACCTCCCTGTGAAAATAATATGCGATTTGTTGGGCAAATGACAAGTCAAAAATCACTTCCCATCCCCCGGATTGCCTGCTATTCTTACGCACCCTTCGATTCCACGACCTTTGGGCCTGGAAACCGAACCGCTATCAACAACACAATCACCCCTACGGAAACCCGTGAAATCATGACGAAACCACACCGAAAACTCAAAAAAGCCAACCATGGACAACGGGCTGCGAACAGCAAGGCCCGCAAAGCCAAACGCAGGAAGGTCCGGACCTAATTTTTAGGTTGCAACGCGATTTCTCGGCCTCCAGATCGGATCTGTGCTTCTTGCACGCCGATTTTTAGTGGTTGCAGGACGGATTTCTCGGAAAATATACTCGGCCATCGCGGGGCATACAGCGTGGGGCACACAGCGTGGGGCATACAGCGTGGTAGGTAAAGAGCTCATCGTGGACCCCGACTCGATCGATTTCGATCGGGTTGTGGCCGATATCCACCAGATCCGAAAATACAATCCCCAACGCTTCGAGATGGAGCAGTTGTCGGCGATCGTCTACGAAGACCCTCAAAACGTGACCTGTGTCGGCTACAAAGACGTCTCACACGACGAGTTTTGGGTCCGTGGCCATATGCCCGGAATGCCTCTGATGCCCGGCGTGGTCATGCTCGAAGCCGTCGCCCAAGTCTGCTGCTATGCAGCCCACAAGTACAAACTTCTGGGCGATGCGATCGTCGGGTTCGGCGGTCTCGATGACGTTCGGTTCCGTGAGCCGGTTCGGCCAGGGGACCGCCTGATCGTCATGTGCAAACTGCTAAAACTTCGCAAACCCTATCTGCTGGTTTGCCACTTCCAAGGTCTTGTCGGGCGGAAACTCGTTGTCGAAGGACAACTCAAGGGGATACCCATCCCCGTCGAAGCCCTCCAGCGGTAGTTCTGCGGTTTTTCACCACCGTGCCCGTTCAAATCGTCTCCCCGATCATCGGGTTTCCATGGTTAGTCTGACCCTCTGGCATCGAGCGTGTATCTATGATCCCTATGCTTAGAAATCGAATCCCCAGTCTCCTCGTGGTCTCGCTCCCAGTCCTGCTGGGGGTTGGTACCATGCAGCAAATCACCGCGCAAACCACCGCGCAAATCACCGTGCCAGGGCATACGGCTTATGTGCATCCAGATCCTTGGGGGGCAAGGGTTCGAGAGAACCAAGGTGTCCTGAAGTGGAAAGACGACAACCCATCGATCCGATGGTGGGGGCTATTCAAAACGCCTGGTAAACTCCGAGCTCAGGTCCTCGTGCGAGGGAACCCCGATGCGATCGGCGGATTGAAACTGCGAATCGGCCCTCAAGAACAAAGCCCCGTCGGAACCACCGAGGCAAACGAACAAGACTTCCAAGTCGTTGATTTTGGAGAATTCTCCATCGCACTTGATGGTCCAAGCCATGTTCTCATCGAGTTGACCCGAGGAACGGGTCCTGCGTTGGATGTCCAGGAGCTTCGACTCGATGGACCTGCCAGTGCTCAAGTCCATTTCAATCTCAAGGAGCGCCGCAATGCGGCCTCAGTGCACCTGATGTATTCGACGGCCAAAGACGAAAAAGTCGACGCGTTCTACACCGAAGTCGTCGGAGTCGAAGAGCCGGTCGGGACGTTTTACATGGCCTGTGGATGGCACCGCGGCTACTTCGGAATGCAAGTCAATTCCAAGACCGAGCGCCGGATCATTTTCAGTGTTTGGGACAGTGGCGGCGAGGAAATCGATCGTCAAAAAGTCGCTAAGGAGAATCGTGTCCAGTTGCTCGGCAAAGGCCAAGATGTCTTTACCGGAGACTTTGGCAACGAAGGGACCGGGGGGCACAGCCACTTGAAGTACCCTTGGAAAACAGGTAGCAAGCAACGGTTTTTGGTCACCGCCGCTCCGACGGATGAAACCCACACGACCTACAGCGGATATTGGTTTCACCCCGAGGATCAGCAATGGATGCTGATCTCCTCATGGAGTGCCCCCAAGGAGGGCCGATACATGCGAGGCTTGCACAGCTTCAGCGAAAACTTTCTCGGCGAGAACGGCCACTTGGCACGCAAAGCCTTGTACGGCAACCCTTGGTATCGAACCGCCGATGGCCAATGGCACGAGATCACCCAAGCGAGATTCAGTCATGATCCGACGGGAAAAACCGACCGGTTCGACCGCACCATGGGGCTCGAGGACAACCAGTTCTTCTTGCGACACGGCGGCTTCTTAGACGGCGGGCTCGACTATGGCACACCGATGCAACGCCAAAGCACCGGTCAGGTACCTTCAGACCTCGATGCGTTGATCAAGAAATAAAGGGCTTCCCCGAAGAATTTGTTTGGGGAAAAAGGTCTAAGAGCCTTCAACGCGTTTAACAGTTAGCCGAAGGCGTACTGCCTATCCGTATATTTCGTTTAACAGTTAGCCGAAGGCGTACTGGGTTCATCGCCATCTTCGACGACCTGTAGCTTGCGGCTGACCGTTAAACAAAATGGGGCTTGCTTGCCTAGTACCTGCCGCTTTGCACTTAGCAACATTGCGATAAATCCGCAGTTACGCCTACGGCTTGCTCTTGAGGAAGCCTTGTTGTTCCATCCACTGCGCGGCCCTCTGTGGCCAAGCTTGGACCGGATCCCCTGTGTCGCGAAGCCCATACCCATGGCCACCTGTGGGATAAAGATGAAGACTAAAAGGGATCTTCAATTCGTTGAGCTTCATGGCCGGTACCAAGACGTTTTCGCATCCTAGCGCGTCGTTTTGGGCCATGGTCAAAAACATGGGAGGTGTGTTTGCACTGAACACCACGTCGGAAGAGAGTTGCAGTTTGTTTTCTTTATCTGTCATATAGGCTGGATAAATCAACAGCGTGAAATCGGGCCTCGGAGTCCCTTCGTCTGCCGCATCGCTCTTGGGATAGCTCAGAGCGCCGAATCGAGTCGTGAGCATCGTGCACAGATTCCCACCCGCAGAGAAACCTAAACAACCAATCCGCTTTGGATCGATGCCCAGAGACTCGGCGCTGTGCCTTAAGACATTCATCGCCCGTTGGGCGTCTTGCAGTGGGGCTTCATAGGGCGGTTTGCCCTCGCGCCTCGGTACACGGTACTTGAGCAACGCTGCGGTCACTCCGATGGAGTTGAGCCACTGGCAAACCTCGGTCCCCTCGAGGTCGTAGGCCAAAATGTTGTAGCCACCCCCAGGACAAACCAGTACGCAGGCTCCGGTCGCCTTCTGCGGATCCGGAGAATAAATCCTCAAATCGGGACTCGTGACATTCCCGATCCGGAGGACCCCCTTGTTGGCCACCCCCCGATCCTCAGGCTTCGACGTGTTCCCCTCGGGCGGGAATTCTTTGGTCTCCCCTGGCGCTTTGCCTTGCCATAGGGGGATGGTCTTGTAGACGCGATCCGGTTGGTCTCCGAGGCTCGATGCGGGGAGTCGAATGGCCCCGAGGGCAACAAGTGAGCAAACAACAACAGGAAGCAATGAGCGGATATTCATGGAAACCTCTGAGGGGGAATTTACTTTCCTAAGTCCGAGAGCAACTCGCTCATTTCGGCGGCTGCATGAAGGTTGTTTTGAGTTCGGGCTTCTTCGATCCCGTCTCTGAGCAACGCTCTGGCTTGTTCGATCTGTTCGAGTTCGGCCAGTTGCTGGGCTGCCATGAAAAACGCCGCTACGTACTTCGCCTCGGGATCATAAGCCAGTTCGCGAAGAATGCGGATGCTCTCTTCGTGGTCCTGCTCCTTGCGCAACTCCATCGCCAACGAATAACGAAGGAACGAATCGTTGGGTTCCTCGGCCAACATGGCTAGGATTTTCTCTTTGCGGCTCATGCTTTCAGGGGTTTCTCAAAAAGGACGCTTCGATGGTTCTGCGATGGATTGAGAGGTCGTCGAGACCTAAGCTTTCTTTTGTAGCACAAGAACCACGTCGCAGGACTTTTTCGACAACCGGCACGGGTCGTTGATGTCGAACCAAAAGTCATACGTCCGTATCAGTTCAAGTCCTTTGACTTTGGCAATCAGCGACTTGAGCTGCTCGACATCGTAGAGTCGCAATCGCAAATGATCGGTTAGCTTTTTTTCTTCCTGGCCATCGATCTGGACCTTCATGGTCATTTTGAGGGTCTCGACTCTCTTGGCCTCATCGACTTGCTCAACCGACAGCGCATAGCGAATCGAAAACTCCGGGGTCTTGACCGACCAACGCTCGGTACCCCAAAGCTCTCCGTCGTGAGGAACAATGTGCAGCGAGAGGACAAACACCCCCCCGGGTCGCAGATGTTTTGCAACGCACTTGAGGTGGCTAAGTGCGGCTGCTTCGGTTTCCAAATGCCGGAACGTATTGATGGCGTTAAAGGCTGCGTCAAACGGCTGATCGAATTGGAAATCGGTCATGTCCTGCTTGGACAACACCGCCCGGCAACCGATTTGTTTGAGTTTCTTCTCACAAAAATCCAGCGCCGGTTGGTTCAGATCCATTCCGGTTACCGCGTAACCGCGACGGGCCATTTCACGGACCAAACGGCCCGAACCGCAACCGGCCTCGAGCACCCTTTCGACCGGGAACGGAACGAACTTGCGGAACACGTCCTCCAAGAACCTCGCTTCGCTCGGAGTCTCTTTGAGAAACCCGGCCTCGTACCACTCGGGATGATCGTACCAGTGAATCGACTCGCTGTCGGTCTTGACGGCTGGTTTGGTGCTGTTGCGCGATTTCAAAACAAGGGGCTCCGTCGTTGGAAACAAGAGTAAATCGTAGGTGCAATCGGGCGCGTTCAAGGCCGCTGGCGGAGAATATCTAAGGTGTCAGTGGCAATTCGCTCGCCGCGAATTCCCGGCAAAGCCCTAGCATCTGGTTCTCCGAAATCGAGCTCGCCGAGGCGACGAACAAAAGTCGCCCGCGTCGAATGACCCCTTTTTCCATGAAGCGCCCAAAGAGATCCAATTGCTCGACTTCGCCTGATCGACTCGCATGGACCAAGCAGTCCTGCCGATCCAAAGGGTGGATCGCAAGTGCGGCTCGACGGTCCGAGGAACAGAGGAACTCAGGATGGCAGGTCCATGGCTCTTTGGTCGCGCCAGGAGTCAATCGCAACTGCGGGTTGCATTCGAGCATCGATGTTTGAACACTGAGCCAAAGCTCTGCGACCAACAGGCCAGATGCGTTGCCGTGCACCCGAATATCGAGTTGGTAACTGAAAGGCCAAGGGAACTTTTGGGGGAACTTGACGATGAAATCATCGAGGCGGGAGTAAGCTTCCTCGAGGGCCGGTGCCTCAGTGCTCGGATCGACCGAATCCTCTCTGGGTTGGATTTCCCAAGAACAGATCGCTCGATGCTGCACGCTGGGATCCTGCTCGGACTTCGCAAGCCATTGGATCCTCAAGCTCGGTCGCGTCGATACGACCAACGCATGCGACGCATGATCGAAAATGGCCTCGGTCTGTGATACGTTCCAACCCATGAGTCGATGTTTGATAAGGGTTCAAGAGGGCTAAATCCAAGCGCGATATCTCACTATAATGGACAACCGCCTCGTCGTCGATGCGGGGTGCACTGGAGTTACTAAGGGCTCTGATCCTGCTCAAGAATCGAACGCAATTCGCGGAGAAATGGCTTTGAAAATCGATCTTATGGATGCCCTGGACATCGCGCAGGCCGCCTCACAAAACGCAGGGGAAATCCTTGTGGCCATGCAGGGCACGGCCCAAGTGCACCACAAAGACGCCAAGGACCTAGTTACCGATGCGGATCTGGCGGCCCAAAAAGCGATCTGTCATGCCATCTTTGAGGCCTTTCCAGACCACGGGTTTCTAGGCGAGGAGGGCTCCACGGGGATGTTCGAGGCGCAGGAGTTCAACAACGCGAATTCCGACTACCAGTGGGTGGTGGACCCTTTAGACGGTACGACTAACTATGCCCACGGATTTCCACAATACGCCGTGAGCATCGCACTGACCTTCCAACGACTGCCGGTCTTGGGTGTGGTTTATGATCCGGTGTCCAAGGAGATGTTCTGGGCCGTCGAAGGCCATGGAGCTTGGTTGAACAACCGCCGGATTTCGGTAAGCCACCAAACGGAGTTATCCAAAGCTCTCGTAGCTGTCGGTTTGGCTCCGAACCTAAACCGCGACTCGAACGAAATTCGAAGTCTGATCCAATTGCTCATGGAAAGCCAAGCCATACGTCGACTCGGATCGGCTGCATTGAATCTGTGCTATGTCGCTTGTGGAAGGCTCGATGGCTTTTGGGCTAGCTCATTGAAACTCTGGGACATCGCCGCCGGAGTCTTGATTGTCCGCGAGGCTGGCGGAGTCGTCAGCGACTTACAAGGCCAGGATAGCCATGCCCTTGGCGGAGCCTTGATCGCTGCTTCGACTCGACCTCTGCAAAACCGAATCGGTATCGCTCTGCAAAATCCACCCGACGACTCGCCCAAAGGGGCTTAACGCCTTGGACGCGCCGGACGGACGACACGCTGGGCTGTCCCTACCCTCGCCGGGGACGATGCTTTACCGGGTACTTGGGAGGTGCGTTGCGGGGTACTTTGAGTCAGTGCACCTTGAGTCAGTGCGCCTTGCGGCAAACCCACAAGTGGGCCAGGGGAGGCCGACTCGGAATTGGTCGATGGACCTGTTGAACTCCCGGCAATGCTTGAGCCTTGCTGAGCGTCGCTCTGCTCCTGGGGTTCACTCAGGATTTCGCTCAACCGTTTTTCATAGAGCGAAAGAGCTCGCGTCGCATGCCCCCGCGGACCAATGGGCCACTTCAACTGGCGATTGTCATAAATGTTGGACATCAAGAAATCAATCGCCTTCTCGACCCGCTTGGAGCGAACATCCTGATCGCTGACCGTAAACAAAAGCCACTCCAACATATGGCCCGTGGTCTGTACCTTACGCTCCACATTCGGTTCGTTCCCACGACCCTCGAACCAGTTGGTGCTGAAGCTGCCGTCAGGGTTTTGGAGTTGCCATGTGTATTCGATGAACTCGTTGATAAACTTCGCCGCGCGAAGATACTGACCTTGAAGCGGTTGGCCCTGAAGCACACGCTGCTTGATCGCAAAGGAATACCCCATCAGCCGGTGGGTGCCGCCACACGCCGAACCGACGACCGGTTGAGCTAACTCCTCTTGAATCAACTTCTGGATACTCCACACCCTGCCATCGTTGGCACGCCACTGCTTGTCGGAGTCTAAGTAATACGAAAGTCCGATGAGCTTGAAGGTCAACTCGGACTTTTCCCGGCAAGTGGCCATTTCATACAAGACCAAGTCCTCAACCGTGAACTTCTGATTGCCGATTTGGATCGGGTAATCTGGGGGTACCTGGCATTGCGCTAAGATCGCTAGGAATTGCCCCTGGTGCCCCTGCACTCCCCCACCCACGTTGGGCACAAAGCTATTCCCACGCGGTGTGAAAATTCGCTGCGTTCTGCACAGGCCATTGTGACACATCCAACCGATCGCATTGACCCTCTGGTTGCTCGGGCCGATCATCTCGTAGTCGCTCCCGAAGGCCAAAAGTGCATGCATGACGGCCCAAGGGGAACGAGCCGCAGTGGTCTCAGGATTCTCAAGGTAGTAGTCCAACGCCAAATGCACCTGATCGAGTCGGGCTCTCTGAGCGGCTGTTCCATAAAATGACTCCGCCCGATCCGGGGCGCTCGAGGCCATCGACGATTCCCCAGCAACGCTCGAATCGGAAATGCTCGCCTCAGGCTGGGACTCACCATAACGAGATTCACCATAAAGATCCGGCTTTTTAGCCCTCTCCGCATCGATCCCCTGCAAAGATCGATCCGTCTGAGGCATTTGGGTCGCTTCAAATTCCTGAGCAAGATAGTCCTTCATGTCCTCATCGGAGGTCTTCAATTCCCTCTTCTTCGGAACCTTGGTCACCTCAGACCCCGGCTCGGAGATTTCCAAACTCGACTCCGATGCAAGGAACCCCTCCCCTTGAGTGAACTTTGGAGGTTCGTTGGACTCCAAGTTGGCTATCTCAAGGCTCGATTCAACGCTCGATGTGGATTCGAGCGATCGCTCGGCGCACTCGGCAATCAAGGAACAAGCCGCGCTGCGGATTGAATCACCAAGGGCCATCGTCGGATCACAGGGCAAAGCACCCAGAAGGTTCAGCGTGGTGACCAAGTGATCGAGCTGGCCCTCGACGGCGAAAAGCTCGTTTCGCCAGGCACTGGCCGACCGAGCACTCCCTCGCAACTCGTTGACCGGGACATCCACTCCCGAATCGACCGGCCCGCGCAATGGGTTCTTGCGGGTCGATTGCTCCCCGGCAAAAGCGGGTGGTTCCGAAGCGACCGAGGACCAAGGCTCCAAGCACAGCGCCCAGGCCGACCCCGACAGGACTCCAAGCTTGAGGCCCAGCCGAAGAGCTCGCAGCGGCAAAAGTTTTTCTAATGGTCTTCGCATCTCAAGTAGCTGCCTAAAGACGGTTCGAGGATCTCGAAGATCAGGCATAGACGACGACCCATCGTTGCACGAAAACGTTCCGGACCTAGAGGAGACTCCCTGTGTATCGGATTACAGAGTCGAATCGATGCAACGATAAAAGGGGAATTCATCGTCAAAGACAAACCTCTTTTCCGCTTAGCCCCAGGAAAAGAGAGTTTTTTAATCAAGAAAACTAATTCTTGTTTTGTGCAATAAATCCCCTTCGAGCGCGAACTAATGCTAGAGATTTGCGTACTACGGTGCGGGCTGAAGGTCGGTTTGGGCTGAAGGTCCCCATGGCGAAATCCGAAAGATTACCGATCGTCCGGGATGTTCGGGGTTCTCCCAGCAAGAAAGGCTGTGCAATGACGACTCGTAAAGAGGCCTTGATCAAACTCAAAGAAGTTCTCTTGCTGCGCAGGGAGGCCTTGAAACGAGCCCTCGACGGCGACATCAGTATGCTTCAGTCATTGTCCCAGGAAGGGGGCGATGTGATGGATGCAGCGATGGATACGGCTCAAGACGAAATCAGCAGTCAGTTGGTTGAAGTCGAGAGCCGTGAATTGAGTCAAATCGATGAGGCGCTCTCGAAGTTCAAAAGCAATGCCTACGGCGATTGCGAAATCTGCGATAAGCCGATTCCTCTTGCACGACTCCAAGCCGTCCCTTACGCGACCACTTGCATCGACTGCGCTCGCAAGCAAGAACTCGGGCAGGTATCTCAAGGCGAAGATTTCAGCTAAGCGATATTCCTTCCCAGGAGCATCGCTAAAAGAGCCATCCGAAGGTAGACGCCGTTTTGGGCTTGGCGAAAGTACCCTGCAATCGGTAATTCGTCGACCGAAAGGGCGATCTCATCGACCCTCGGCAAAGGGTCAAGAATCAAGCGGCACGAAGCGGGTATTTCTTCAGGCGTCAGTCGGTACTCGTATCGGTACTTCTCGAACAACGATCGGTCAGGGAATCGTTCTTCCTGCAAGCGGTTGAGGTAAATCACATCCGGATTCTTCAGCTCCGCAAGCGATGTCGATTGGCTTATCCGTACCGAACGCTCGGTGCATTGCTCTACAAGCCAACGCGGTGCCATGAGCTCAGGGGGGGAGATGAAGTCAAAACCGATGTTTTCAAATTGGGACAACACCAAGCACAACGAGTGAATGCTCCGGGACTGTAACGGGTCGAATCCGAATGCATATTGGAGATTCGATAGAGTTCCGAGCTCCTCGATGATCGTGAAGGTATCGACGAGCGATTGGGTGGGGTGCTCATTGCCTCCATCGCCAGCATTGATAAACGGCACACACGAGGCATCCGAAGCAATCTGCGCGTCACCCGATTTCGGAAGTCTCGCGACGATCAAGTCGCAGTAGCCGCTGACGACCTTGATCGCATCGGAAAGCGATTCGCCTTTCTCGAACGAAGTCGAACCGACTCCTTGGATAAATACGATTCCAGCACCGAGTCGCTGGGCTGCGGATTGGAAACTCAGCAAGGTTCGCGAGCTCGGTTCGAGAAACACTAAGCCGATCATTTTATCGGCAAGCAAATTCGTGCGGCCTTTCTCCTGGCAGATCGTCCGCATCTTGCGAGCCGTTTGAAATATCTCATGCAATACTGGGATCGTCAGTTGTCGCGCCGAGATCAGTCGCTCAAGTGGCATTGTCGTGATTCGATCTAGGAAAAGGGTTCCGTGAATCCTCAGGTCTCATACAATCGATGGATCAATACGTTACAATCGTTTCGCCTTTTTGGATAGCGAAGCACCGCCGTGTTTTTCCAATCCTGACCTCCTTTTTCAAGCCCCATAAGCGAACCCTCAATGCAAGAGGCCCTGCTCCAAACCGATCTGCCCTACCCGAAACGTCAAGGAAAGGTCAGGGATGTCTACGATCTGGGCGACCGCCTCTTGATCGTAAGCACCGATCGCATCAGCGCTTTCGACTGGGTGATGCCCAATGGGATCCCCGACAAGGGACGGATTCTCAACCAGTTGAGCCTATTTTGGTTCCGGACTCTGGGTGTCGAGCACCATGTGATCGACGACAAACTCCCCGCTGAAATTGCTCAGTTGGACCCCCAGGGGCATCTGCAAGGCCGATCGATTGTCACGCGCAAGGCCCAGGTGGTTCCCTTCGAGTGCGTGATTCGCGGCTACATCGAAGGAAGCGGTTGGCGCGATTACCAAAAGACCGGCAGTATCTGCGGAATCGACTTGCCAGCCGGGCTCCACCAATGCGATGCACTCGGATCCCCGCTGTTTACCCCGGCAACCAAAGCCGAATCGGGCCACGATGAAAACGTCTCCTTCGAAAAAATGAAACTCGCCCTCGGCGATTCGATCGCCTGCGAACTCCGCGATCGCTCGATCGAGGTCTATCGAAAAGGCAATGCCATCGCCAAAGAACGCGGAATCATCGTCGCCGATACCAAGCTCGAATGGGGCTGGTTCGAGGGCCGATTGATCCTCATCGACGAAGTCCTGACCCCTGACAGTTCTCGGTTCTGGCCTGCCTCGACCTGGCGGCCAGGAGGACCACAAGCCTCCTTCGACAAACAGTATGTCCGAGAGTTTCTCGACCAAACCGCTTGGGATAAAGACAGTCCCCCACCCCGTTTGCCAGACCCGATCGTCGAACAGACCCGCGAACGTTATCTTGCCGCCCTGGTGCAAATCACCGGCAAGGGGCTTAGCCTAGAATCCAACCCCAAACCCGATCCTCGTCTTTGAAGCAACCCGAAGAAAACATGCCAACGACCGATTACAGGAACAAGATCCAAAACAGCGTGATCGCTGTCCCACCGATGGCTCGAGGCGACGACCTGACGGTCTGCCCAACTGAAAACCAACGGATGATCGACCACCTCAAGGCCGGCGGGGTCCGAACCTTCTTGTATGGAGGAAACGCCCTGTTCTACCACATCCGATTGTCCGAATTCGCCGAAGTCGTCCACATGCTCGTCGAGCAAGCGGGCCCCGAGAGTTGGGTCATCCCGTCGATCGGCTCGTCCTTCGGGATGATGATGGACCAAGCGGCACTGGCGGCCGATCTCCCGGTCGAGACCTTCATGGTCCTACCTCAAAAAGATATCACCGACCCCGACGGGATCGAACGAGGGATCCGAATGGCCGTCGAGCGGATGGGAAAGCCCATCGTACTCTATCTGAAATTCGATCGCTGGTTGCCACCCTCGGCCGTCGAACGCTTGGTTCAACAAGGCTACGTCAGTTGGATCAAATACGCAGTGGTCCTCGACGACCCGACCAAGGACCCTTACCTAAAAGAACTGTTGGAATTGGTCCCTCGGGAACTTTTTGTAAGCGGGATGGGTGAACAACCAGCCATCTGCCACATGAGGGACTTTCAAATGGGAGGATTCACCAGCGGATGCGTTTGCATTCGACCCGATCTTTCGACCCATATGCTCCAGGCCATGCGATCGTCTAACTGGGAGCAAGCCGATCGAATCCGCGCGGTCTTCGAGCCCTTGGAAGACCAACGCAACGCGATCTCCCCAATACGCGTTCTCCACGAAGCCGTCGGATTGTCTGGCATCTCGAAAGTCGGCCCACTTTTACCCTTGCTCAGCGGCTTGAGCGAACCTCAACGGACCGAGATTGCCAATACGGTTCAGCGATTGAAGGACGTTACCCTCTAGGGAACCGCCAGAGACTCGGCGTCCAATAGTGCGTTGCCCACGAATCCTTCGTCGCGCATTCCCTTACGCGCATCTCCTGCCTATCGATCTCGATGTAGAAAAAAGCTTGGTTGCCCCCGCTGAAGTGGCTCGAATTATCGATGTTGAGCAAGGGGATCCCCTGCTGCGCTTTCTGAGCCGTACCATCCCAGTTTTGAATGTTTCTCACATGGGTATGCCCGTAGAGAATCGCCAGGACGTTGTACTTTTGAATCGCCTGGTAATAAGCTTGCACGTCGCAGGGGTTCCACTCCAAACCAAGATTCGCTGTATCGGAACCGTCGCAAGGTTTGCTGTATCGGACGACATCGACATGATGCGTGATCAAAACCGGTGTGCTCAGGTCCGCAGCATGCTGCTGCAAATCGCCGATGAGGAAATCCAAACTGTCCATAGGATTGTATCGCCGACGCTGCTCGATCTTGCGATCCTCGCCGACGACGATCCCAAGGTTGATCAAGTGCACAGGCCCCCAACTCCAAGAGTAGTGCAAGCCGTTGCTCGATCGCGACAGTACATCGCGTTTCTTCGACCGTTCGATCAGACCCTCGATAGCCAAACCATCGACCCCAGGACTGTCATGGTTGCCGTGCACCTCGTAGACAGGATATCGCAATCGGCCCTCGGTACCCGTGAGTCCAAAGTCGGCCACGTAGCCATCCCATTCGCGACGTTGCATCGATTCCTGAATCTTGCCCCTTTTGTCACCCGTGTCGATGATGTCACCGGCGTGGATAACCCCACGAATCGAACCGACATTTCCACCTCCGGCCAGGTCTGGAATCGGCGTTCCTTCGAGTCGATTCAGCGTATCGATCAAACCCTGGCAATTGACAACCGAGGAGTCCACAAGCTCACTGGTCGATCGTTCGTTGGCAAAGTAATGCGTATCGCCGATCGCGAAAAATCCGATCGTGTCGCTCTCGGAGAAATCCCCCCTTGCGTTATCGATCCCGGAAAAACCCGAGACACCTGCTGCCATCGCAGCACCAGCCGTCAAGCGAGTTGTCTTGGAAAGAAATGCGCGTCGGCCCAAGCGACAATCGAAGGTGCTCGCGGTCTTCATGGGAAACATGCCCCCTGCAAAATTGTTCTAAGCATCGCTCTTAAGCGGAATGGCGATTCGTGCAGTTAGTAACCCGACTCCGAGCACCACCGCCGCTAAAAAGAAAGGGGCTCCCGGAACATGGAAGCCACCCTGGGGGTCGATCGTTGCCCGGAAGACCGAAGTAAACAGGAGCGGACCGATCATCCCAGCGATGCCGTTGAGCGAACTGTTAGCACCCGAAAGCTGGCCTTGCATCGACGGATCCATCCGCTTGGACATCAAACCCTGGATCGCGGCGCTGAAAAAGCCCATCGTGCAAAAAATAACGGTCGATGCCATGAACAGCTCGCCGGTATCGACGATTCCGTAAGCGGTAAAGCCAAGTATTCCCCCGATGAGACCGATGAATACCATCCATCGCTCGCCAAGGATCCCCATCAGCGGCCGTATGAGCGCTCCTTGGACGATGAAATTCAAAATGCCGACGATCGCTAAGGCTTGCCCTACCTGGCCCGGAGTCCATAAGAATCGCTTGTCGGTGTACAACACAAAGACACTGCTAAAGACCGAGTGAGCCAGTTGGTAGGTGAACAAACTGATCGCCATGGGCAAAAGACCCGGAACCGATTTGAGCAGCATCAACGATCCGAGCGGATTGGCGCGGGACCAACGAAACGGCTTGCGGAGCTCCTTAGGAAGGGACTCCGGCAGGTACAGCAGGCCGTAACATGCGTTGAGCAAAGTCAGTCCGGCCGACACCCAAAACGGCAACCTTAGGTCGATATCACCCAGGTACCCGCCGAGTGCCGGGCCTAGAATAAAACCCAACCCAAAGGTCGCGCCATAAATCCCATAAGCTGCCGAACGCTTCTCTGGCGTTGTTACGTCGGCGATGTACGCACTTGCCGTGGAGAAACTCGCAGCGGTGATCCCTGCTAGAATTCGGCCAACGAACAGCCATGTCAGGTTCGGGGCCAGGGCCATAATGATGTAATCAATCCCCAGTCCAAAGGCAGATATCAGCAGAACCGGACGACGTCCGAAACGGTCGGACAAGGCTCCCATGATCGGCGAGGAGAAAAACTGCATCAGTGCCCAAATGGTTCCAAACCACCCGACATAGCTGGCCGCATCGATCGAATTGTCCCCCGAAAGCTGCTTGATCAGCTTGGCCGTAATCGGTATGACCACCCCGAGCGAGAGCACATCCATCAGGACGGTCACGAGAATAAAGGCAATTCCAGCCCTGGAGGCTGTTTGTCGAACCGCAGAAGACAATTGGGGACCTCGGAGGCAGGATCGTGAACCAGCGCCGGTCGGAATACAAAGACCGGTCTGCGGGCCATTCTATTCCATCAGAAGATCGGCAAAAGACCGATCGAGGGGCTTTGTGAGTCTTTTCCTAAGCCTACATCCGGGGAAATACAACGATTCGAAGGAATCGGTGCGGAGGGATGGGTGCGGTTAGGGAATTAAGATGCTTTGGTGGCTTTGGCAAGCTGATTCTCGATCCGTCGGATCGCTTTGCGCATCTCCGGTAGCTTGGTCAACATCGCATACACCTGGGCTTGCTCAAACATCGGTATCGCAGGCGTCCCGAGCATCACACGATCCGATTCGACATCCGATGCGATCCCCGATTGCGCTCCGACCTGGACGCGATCTCCAATTTGAACGTGATCTTTGACCCCGACTTGGCCGGCCAAGACCACGTAATCGCCCGTAGAGGTGCTCCCGGCGATCCCGACCTGCGAGCAGATCAAATTGTGCTTGCCGATACTGCAGTTGTGAGCGATTTGGACCAAGTTGTCGATTTTGGTGCCGCACCCGATCCGCGTAGCGCCATAGGTCCCACGATCGATCGTCGAATTGGCTCCGACCTCGACGTCGTCCTGGATCTCCACCCAGCCGAGTTGCGAGGTGGGCTCATGCCTGCCCTCGACGAACTTGTACCCAAACCCATGCGCTCCGATCACCGCATTTGCATGCAACACAACTCGGTCGCCTAAGATCGTGCCAGGATAGAGCACCACTCCAGGAAAAAGTTGGCAATCCCGACCAAGTTTGCAGCCGGGCATCAACGTCACTCCCCGATGCAGATGGCAACCTGCCCCGACGACGCAGTCGGCATCGATCGAAACTCCCGAATCGATG
The DNA here is from genome assembly GCA_003671195.1 of Planctomycetota bacterium. Classification (GTDB taxonomy): domain Bacteria; phylum Planctomycetota; class Planctomycetia; order Pirellulales; family Pirellulaceae; genus JBKCUI01. The sequence goes on along the minus strand of QWPJ01000155.1, from coordinate 18,133 downwards.
AACGTTGCAGGGTCGAGCTTGGCCGACGGGTCGATGATTGCAGTGGGATGTACCGCATAGGACCGCTCGAGGATCACCGGTGGCTTGAACCGTTTGCAGATCGTCGAAAAGGCTTCGTGCGGCTTCTCGACGACGATCTGCGGAATCCGCAATCCTGGGATGGCTTCGGGTGTCACGACCGCGGAGGCTTGAGTCGCTGCCAATTTCTCAGCATGCTTGATGTCGTCGATGAGTGTGATGCAGCCGGCCTGCGCTTGGGATAAAGGAACCGCAGAGAATACCTCAAGCGATCCGCAGGCGGCACCCTGTGCAGAGTCCCCATGCCCGTCCAAATCCGCATGGACTTGCAATTGACCACGCACTTGCTTGGCCAATTCGGCAATCGCGATTCCGACCATCGTTCGACTCCTTTCTTGCAGTAGCATTCGTCCCTTTCGGATCCCAGGTCCTCAAAGTGTAATCGACTTGGCGTCGCTAAATCAACGCCGATTGGTGTAGTCATCCGGAGCCAAACTTGGTAATTTCCTCTCTTTGTAGACGTTTGCGTTTCTTGCCAGCACCAGCGCTCCTCGACAGAATCGAACCGATGTTCAAAGCCGTCCCCAAGGCAGCGATTCTCAGTATGGTAGGTCCCATGGCCCTGCTACTAGCTGGATATTTGGGCTGGCGCTTCTATGGCGCCAACGCCCTCGATACGACCTACTATGCCTTAAAGCAGGAAAACATCCACATCAGCGATCGTCCCACTTGGCTTCGCAGCGACGTGATCTCGGAGGTCTTCGAACAAAGCGGCTTGGATCGCATGAGCCTGCTCGATGACCAAACCTCGGCGGTCATCGCCAAAGCCTTCGATAGCCACCCTTGGGTCAAGAAAACACACCGTGTCCATCGCATGGCCGGCGGCCAAATCGTCATCAATGCCGAGTTCCGACAACCCATCGCTATGGTCCATTGCCAAGCTTCCCTCGAACAGGGATTCGAAGTACCTCCCGGATCCAACGCTCAAGAAAGCTTCCTACCGGTCGATAGCGAAGGTGTACTGCTGCCGACGAAGGACTTCTCCCAAGACGATATCCCCAACTACATGCTGATCTACGCTCAAAATATCCGAGCCTCAGACTACCCCCGCGTCGGTATGACCCTGGCCGATCCCCAGATAGCCGAAGCGATCCTTCTGTGCCGATTCCTGGCTCCCATGCGCGCCCAAGGCATCGCGAAACTATCGAGCGTCTACGTTTACCCAAACGCCTCCGGGAGCACCTCGAGATGGAGACTCGAAATCACCACCCAAGGTGGTCCGCGAATCCTCTGGGGAAGCGCACCGAGCCACGAGGCGACCAGCGAGCCGACGGCCAACAACAAACTCAAGCGTCTTGTCGAACTGTCCCGCGATTCGACGAAATGGGCCCAAGCCGAACTCGACCTGACGATGAATCGCTAAGGAAGTCGTTATGACACAAAGCACCATTCGCAATTGCGTCAACCGAATCGACGACCACAGCGGACGATAACGCAAGGCACGCAAAAAGTCGAACTATCGCAAAACACGAGCAGAGACGCTCGTTTCGACCTCTTGCCCCAGACTCGTCAGGATCACCACCTTCTGCTGGACCTGCTCGGATCCCTGGATCTTCTCGGCTCCCTGGATCTTCTCGGCTCCCTGGATCTGGCCGGGGGCTTGCTCCTCCTTGGGGCCGCCTCGGAATCGGAACGGCACTACATGCACGGTCTTCTCGCCCGAAGGTGGCTGAAACTCGAAACGGGGATCCTCGCAAGTGATCCATTCGATCGAAAACGGCTTTTTACCTTTGACGATAAACCGCTGCTGGCGTGTCTCTCCCGACTTGATGTCCCCGAGCGCAATGCTCTCAGGGGTCACGGTGACCGGAGGCCGAACCCTTCCCGTTACCGGGATCGAAAACTCCCGGTTCTTCTCGTTCGTATCGTTGGTCAAGATCACCACCTCGTCGATGATCTTCGAAGCCACCTGGGTGTCCTTCAAGCTTACATGCATCCGGTAGGTCACACCCTCGGGCTGGTACATGGGCGGATCGAGCCGGACTTCAAAGGCCTGAGCATTACCTCGAACATCGACGATCTCCAGCCCCTTGCGACCCATGAACGACAAACGCAAATCGACCGTCTTTTTCTCTCCTACCTCGACATCACCAAATTGGATCTCCCCAGGTTCGACCGAAACGTCCGTTCGGATCGTTCCGCCTACCGTCAATTGAACCTCGGCGTAAAATGGCTTATCGAACACCACCGTGATCACTGCGCTCTTGGTACCGGTAAACGTCCGGGTGTTGAAACTCGCGACGATCTCACCCTTCTCCCATGACTTCAAGGTCGTCTTGGTCGCCATCGGTGTGGTGCAACCACAACTGCTCCTTACACTCGCGATGTGGACGTCTTCCTCAAAGCTGTTTTCAAGAACAAATCGATGCTCGGCCTTGGCATTGCGACTGACACTACCAAAATCGTGATGCGATTGGCTAAAGAGCTTCTTGGCCCACTCCTGCGCCACAACCCTGGAATTGGAGCACAAACCAATGAGCAAACCGAGCAATCCGATGATAAAACAGACTCTGCGATTCGCTAGCATTTCGAATTGGAGAGGGTTAGTAGGTGGTTCGATGGAAAAGCCCAACGCAGCACCAAGAGTATCGGCAAAGATTAACGATTAGTTCAACGATTCGGGCAGGTCAGGTTGAATGTGCTCGGATCAAGGCAGTGGAAGAGGAAGAGGGGAAACATGGAAACACAGAGGCACAGAGGACACGGAGAGGCGTGCCTCGGTCAAACCATAAGAGAAATGCGGGAGATCCACTACCGAACCAGCCGGGATCTCTGCGGGAGATCCACTACCGAAACAGCCGGGATCTCTGCGGGAGATCCACTACCGAAACAGCCTGGATCTTCCTTTGCGTCTTTGCACTTTTGCACCTTTGCGTTTACTTCTCCTCTTAGCTTCGAACCTGGAAGAAGGTATCGAAGATCGCTTCGCCGATGTCGTTGAGTTTCGACTGAAAATGATCGATGAATTCATGCAGTCCGTCATCCATGACCTCTTCGATGTCCAAAAATTCCAGCTCGGCACGCAATCGGCCAAGCAACTGCTCGGCGCGGTTGCTGTAGTTGCCTTGGGTCCCTCCGGTAATCTGGAGCAAGGACTTTTCGGCAAGCGAGATGCAGAAACGCACGGCCCTCGGAAAGTCGCGGTCGAGCAAGAGGAAGGCTGCAACCAGGTTGGGCGATAGCCGTCCGAATTTGCGACGGTACATCTCCAACGCGCTGGCGCTTTTGAGGAGCATTCCCCATTGGCTGATGTCGACCGAGGTTCCAATGTCATCGACGCTCGGTAGAACCAAAAAGTATTTCACATCGAGAATTCGCGAGGTCTTGTCGGCCCGCTCGAGCATGGCTCCTAGCCGTCCAAAGTTCCACGCCTCACCGTGGGACATCGTCCCGCTGACGACCCCTTCGATCAAATGACCAAACTGACGGACCTTGGCAAAGAACTCGAACGGGGACTCGACGGCTTGCGTGTCGTTCCTGCTCTCCCGCACGAAAAGGTAGAACTTGTTGAGCTCCTCCCACATCGGGCTGCTGAGCATCTCGCGACTCTGACGGGCGTTCTCCCTGGCGTACTGCAGGCACGATAGGATCGAGTTAGGATTGCTTTCGTCGAACGTTAAAAAACGGATGACATCTTCCTGGGAAACCCTGGGGTAGCTCTCAAAGAACCCCTCTTGGTCGCCGGTCGTATAGATCAAGGCCTCCCATTGATGGGCCGCTTGCCCCCCCAGACCGAGCGTCAGATTCAAGGTGACGTCGATGAATCGGGCGATGTTTTCCGCTCGCTCGGTGTATCGTCGCATCCAAAAAATCGAATCGGCTACTCGGGATAACATCGTACCGGAACTTTCTGCCGAATCGCTTGGATCGGATGAATCGAACTTGCCTCGTCGGCCATGTCAAACCTACGCAAAAGAGGGATCAGCATGGCCGCATCACCCAAGTGTCTTTGCTGCCACCCCCTTGGGAGGAGTTGACTACCAAAGAGTCTTTGACCAAAGCGACCCTGGTAAGCCCACCGGGCACAATATAGATGTCTTCCCCATAGAGGATGTAAGGCCGCAAATCCACATGCCGCCCCTCGAGCGTATCGCCGCAAAGGGTAGGAACCGTCGACAGATCGAGCATCGGCTGGGCGACATAGTTCCGAGGATTGCTCAGGATCTGTTCGCGGCAGGTGGCAAGCTGCTCTCGCGTCGACTTGGGCCCCAAAACAATGCCGTAACCCCCAGACTCATTGGCCGGCTTGACGACCAATTGGTCGATATGCTCCAAGACATATTGTCGCTCCTTGGGGTCGGCGCACATGTAGGTCGGAACGTTGGGCAAAATGATGTTCTCACCGAGATAAAACTCGATCATCTTTGGTACGTATGCATAGACGGCCTTATCGTCAGCAACTCCTGTGCCCGGCGCGTTGACCAGTGCCACCCTGCCGTTGCGATAGACATCCATCAAACCGCGAATGCCGATGGTCGAGTCGGCTCGCAGGGTGCTCGGGTCGAGGAAATCATCGTCGATGCGGCGGTAGATCACATCGACGCGCTTGAGTCCCCTGGTCGTTCGCATCCAGACATAACCATCGTTGACGACCAAATCAGGGCCTTGGACCAACTCGACTCCCATCTGTTGGGCTAAAAAACAATGCTCGAAGTACGCCGAGTTGTAGACTCCGGGGGTCAACACGACCACGTTCGGATCCCGAGCTGAGGCCGGCGCCACATACTGGAGCATCTTCAAAAGCTGCTCTGGGTAGGTCTCGACGGGCAGGATGTTTCGTCCCTCGAAAAGCTGCGGAAACGTCCGCTTCATGACCTCGCGATTCTCGATGACGTACGAGACTCCCGAAGGGCATCGCAAGTTGTCCTCCAAGACATAGATCTGTCCGTCTCCACCCCGGACCAAATCCGTTCCGGTGATATGACACCAAATGCCTCGCGACGGATTCATTCCATGCAACTGCTTGAGATAACCCTTGCTCGAGGCGATCATGTACTCGGGCATGATCCCTTGGCGTACGATCTTCTGCTCGTGATACATGTCGTCGATGAACATGTTCAACGCTCGAATCCGCTGCTTGAGCCCCGTCTCGATCATCCGCCACTCGGCTTCATGAATGACCCTTGGAATCAAATCAAAGGGCCAGATCTTTTCCGTACCGGCCGCGTGCCCGTAGACATTGAACGTAATGCCCATGTTCAGAAGTTCGTGGTCGGCCGCTCGCTGACGCTTCTGAAGCTCTCCGAGGGGCAATGACGCCAGACGATCGGCTAAGAACTCAACCCCTTGGCGGGGTGATCCCTCTGGAGCGAACATCTCGTCGTAAAATCCGCGGCAATCGTAACCGGTGCTCAAGGGTTGCAAACTGACGCTCCTGCCTGGGTGTGCGCAAATAGGCTGCTATTGGTTGGCACTTACTGCCCGTTTGTTCAGCAATTCACGGACAAACACCGGACCCATCGGTTGGTCGAAAACCACCGTATCTATCAAGTGTTTGCCTCTAGGATCGCAAGTTGACTGCAAACGATCAGAGCCAGAGCCTCCAACAGGAACCAAAAGTGCAAATCATGCGCCAAAGCGTCGTGGTCTTGGGCCAATTGGAGCCAATTGCTTACTGAGTCACTGGTTTTGGTCGCTCAAGAAGTCCGCGTGCCGATCGAATGCTTGATTGAGTTTAGCAATTCGACAGCGTGCTGAATCTCGGCCTTCTGACGGTCGGGCTCCTGTGGGATTTCCCGCTCGATGGTCAACGGCCCGCTGTATCCGATCTCCTTGAGCGTCTGGAGGTACAGCCCGATATCGACTTGGCCTTTGCCCAATGGAACTTCGGCTCCCCAGGTTTTTCCCGGCAGATCGCTCCAGGTTGCATCTTTGCAGTGAACGCTGCGAACATACTTGCCGACTTTCCGCAACGCCTCGATGGGTTGCCCGGTGCCGTAGAGGATCATGTTCGCAGGATCGAAGTTGATAAACAGATTCGAACGCTGGGTATCACCGATGAACCCAAGCAGTGCGTCGGCCGTCTCTTGGCCGGTCTCTAAGTGGATCGCTTGCTCGTTCTTGGCTGCATGATCGCACAGAGTGCGGGTGACTTCGACGACATCGGCGTAATCCTTGCTCTTGGTGTCGTGGGGCACGACGCCGATATGCAGACCGACGACGTCACACCCAAGAAGCCTTGCGAAATCGGCGATTTCTTTCATCTCCTTGAGTCTCGCCGCGCGGGTCTCGGGTGGCACCAAGCCGATGGTGCGTTCGACCGTCGGGATATCCGCATAGCTCTCGCCATCGAATCCTCCGAAGACACAAGTCAGTTCGATCCCGTACTGATCGAGTTTCTTGAGGAAGGCTTCGGCCGCCGAGGGAGTTCGTCCCGAGGCATGAGGTGTGTGAAGTTGGATCGAAGGGATACCCAGTTCCCGGGCGACCTCCAAATGAACTCCGAGCCCCGCATCAATGCTTGTAAAAACGCCTATGGACCAAGGTGCTAAAGGCATGAACGTAACCTTTCAAGAACGGACTAGTTGGAAGCTTCAGTAAGTGCGAGAAGTGCGAGAACCGACAGTGCCATTGCTCTGCCAGCCTTAGAGCATGCGGGATCTGGCCATCGCGTCCTCGGCCATACGGATGAAACTGGTATCGCCGGTGCCCGCATAAGCCCTCTGATAGGTGACGCTCAAGAGGGTGAAGTTAAAAGACTCGGTCGGCTCGATCTGGCATGCCTTCTCTGCATGAGCGACGGCCAACGAATGCTCCCCTAGACTCGTAAAGACTCGGGCCAAGGCCAAGTGACTCAAGACATGCTCGGGGGATTCCTCCAGAATTCCCAAGAGCAAATCCCGAGCTTCTTCGTTCTTCCCAGCATCCTTGAGCTTCTCGGCTTGGCTGTAACGTTCATTCACGGTGCTCATGCGGCCCTTTAATTCGTTGGATCCATAGGTTGCGCTAAGCAATCGGTTTGGGACTCCCCTTCCAATCGCCTCTGCGGGTGATCGATTTCGTCCCGCAATTGTAACGTGTTTGGAACCCTTTGGGGAACGGGATTTGCGCCTATTGACAGGGTTTCGCTATGGCGATCCCCATCCAAGTCGGTAATATTTTCCGATTGAAAGGGACAGCCTTAGCCCTTCGATGCATCCTCGATCCTCCGTTTGGATCGTAACCCCACTAAAAGAACCTAGGACCTACCCTCGATGGAAATCTGGCCCGCAATCGATCTGCTAGGCGGCAACTGCGTTCGGCTCCGGCAAGGAGATTACTCCCGAAATACGATCTTCAGCCAGAATCCTGGACAAGTCGCCCAGGAATGGTTCGATGCAGGCGCTACACTACTCCATTGTGTCGATCTAGATGGTGCCAAATCCGGTAGCATCGTCAACCAACAGGCGATCCGAGAGATCCTCCTGGCTGCCCAAGGTAGGACCGTCCAGCTCGGCGGCGGAGTTCGCACCGAAGCGACCATCCGTCGCCTCTTGGATCTCGGGCTCTCGCGCCTCGTCGTCGGTACGGCCGCCCTGCGCGACCCAAAGTGGTTTGCCGCAATGTGTAAGGAATTCCCAGATCGTTTGGTCCTAGGACTCGACGCCAAGGATGGAATGGTCGCAACCGAAGGTTGGCTCGATGTCTCCAAAACCCCAGCCTCGGTCCTGATCGAACAAGTCGCCCAGTGGACCGACCATTGCGCAGCGATCGTCTATACCGACATCGATAAAGACGGAATGATGGAAGGCCCTAACTTCCAGGCCCTCGAACAGATCCAACAAGCCTCGCCGTTTCCCGTCATCGCCTCCGGAGGGGTCACGACCCTCCAAGATGTCCAAAAGCTCGTCGACCAAAAGACGCATGGAGCCATCATCGGACGCGCCCTGTACGAAGGAACCATCTGCCTCAAAGAGGCTCTCAGGATTAGCTAATTCGATACTCCGGAAAACAATTTTCGTCATCCATCACCGTAGGCTTGTTTCTGCGATTCGTTGCACGCTACACTTACATCATAAGTGTTCGTTTGGCACTTAGTGGGAGTGCAGTTTCTGCACAGGCGGTCCCGCGTTTTTTCCAATGGGAGACCCCCCCGTTTGCTCGGGGGTGATTTAGACAACCTGGAGTTCGTCGAATGAAAAAAGTTGAAGCTGTTGTTCGCCACTTCAAACTTGAAGACGTCAAAAACGCACTGACCGAGCGAGGGATCCACGGGATGACCGTCACGGAGGTCCGAGGCTTCGGACGTCAAAAGGGCCACACCGAAATCTATCGTGGGACAGAGTACGCAGTGGATTTTGTGCCTAAAGTCAAAATCGAAGTCGTTTGTTCCGATTCCAATCTTCAGTCGGTGATCGATATGATCGTCAAGACGGCGCAGACCGGACAAATCGGAGATGGAAAGATCTTCGTTTCCGACCTGGATAACGCCATCCGCATCCGCACTGGAGAACAGGGAGAAGACGCGCTGTAAACGACGCTTGGTCCTCTAAAGATTCGTCGAAATAGACTTGTCCTCTCTTCATCCCCAAGTCATGGAGTCCCGGCAACAACTTGCCGAGGCACGACTCAAGTCGGCGAACCTTCATTCGTCCGGTAATACCGGTCTGCAAGTCTGTCTAGCTTGGGCCGATTCTGTCGATGCGATCGTGCATCGACTCATCGCCGTGGCTTGCCAAGAGGAAAATGCAGATCCATCAAAGTTCGCGTTTTTAGCTCTAGGCGGATACGGGCGACGGGACCTCGCTCCGTACTCCGACTTGGATTTGATGCTTCTGCATAACTCCCTGCCCGAGAAACCCCTTCAGGCCATCGCTCGTCGCGCTTCGCAAATGATCGGCGATACTGGCTTTCAACTCGGATTCTCGGTGCGGACCCCATTCCAATGCCGACAATTGGCTTGGACCGACGCACAAGTCCTGACGTCCCTGGTTGAGATGCGGCTCATCTACGGCTCGCAATCCCTCTTTGAGTCGTTCGAAAACTCGTTCAAAAATGGAGCCAAACTCCGATGGCGCTCGTTGGCTTCCATGATCGAACAAGAGCGACTCGACGAGCGCCGAAAATACGGTGAGACCGAGTTCTTGCTCCACCCGAACGTCAAACGGTCTAGAGGGTGTCTGAGGGATGTTCAAATTGTTCGCTGGATCGGATTCGTCTGCTTTGGCGAAAAAAATCCCGAGCATTTGCGCGACGTCGGCCTTCTGGCCGAAGAGGATTACGCGCCGATCCACGAAGGATACGATTACCTCCTGCGACTGCGAAACCAACTCCATTTCATCGCAGGCCGAGCACTCGATTCACTCGACCGATCCAAACAGATGGAGCTCTCGAAGTGGATGGGATTCCAAGGTCGAGAGGGGGTCTTGCCCGTCGAGGAATTCATGACGCAATTCTTCGATATGACCAGCGAACTGCGATACAGCTCCGCGAATTTCGTCGGTATGGCCCGCTCGCGTTTGACCCCCTTTGGCTTCCTGTACCGATTTCTAAGCCTCTCGGCAGGCAAGAACCTGCGGCTTGGACTCAAAGAAGTCTGGGCAAACGGCAAAGGACTCGAACGTATCCAAGAGGATCCCGGCATGGTCCTCGAATTGATGCAAATCGCCAACCGACACCAACGACGCATCGAACACAAAACCTGGCGCACCATCCGAAAAGGAATGCTCAAACGGGCCGATAAGCCGGTCGGAAAAGAAGCCATCGCCCGGTTCCTTGGGCTCATGAGCACTCCGGGAAGACTCGGTGAAATCCTCCGCCGATTGCACGAACTGCGGGTGCTCGAACAAATCATTCCCGCAGTCCGCCACACGCGCTCGTTGCTCCAGTTCAACGAATACCACAAATACACCGTCGATGCCCACTGCATCCGCAGCGTCGAGTGCGTCGAGGAATTCGCCAAGCGAAACGATTTCCTAGGTGACCTCTACAGGAAATCCAAACAGAAACTCGTCCTGCACCTGGCCCTGCTCCTGCACGATCTCGGAAAAGGCTTCGTCGAAGACCACTCCGAAGTAGGGTTGCGCATCGCCGATGAAACCTCCCAAATCCTCGGCCTGGGCGAAGCGGATCGAGAACTGATCTGCTTTTTGGTCCACCAACACCTGATCATGACCCTGACGGCCTTTCGCTTCGATCTGACCCAACTCTCGACGACCGTAAAGTTCGCTCAACAGGTCGGATCGCTCGAGAGGTTGCAACTCCTGACGCTCCTTTCCTGCGCTGACCTTGCTGCAGTGGGACCCGGTGCGCTGAACGACTGGAAACTCAATCTGATCCATCAACTCTACGATGCGACCGCCTCGCAGTTGCAGTCCGGCGAACCCCTCGAGCACCAAGTCTCCGCCAAGGAAGCGATCAGAAAATCGGTCCTCGATCTGCTCTTGCCCCATGAGAGGTCAAGCCAAGTCTGGAACGATCGAATCGCCGCAATCCCAACGACCTACCTGTTCCAGAACAAACCCCACGAATTGGTCCAGGATCTGCGCCTGATCCATGAACTCTCCCCCGAAAAACCAGTCCAAGTTTGGGCAGAGTACCTCTCCGATCGCGATGCGAGCGAATACTCCGTGGCGGTCGACCCGTCGAGAACCTCCGGCCTGTTCCAACGTATCACCGGAGCCATGGCCAGCCAACGACTCAGCATTCTCTCGGCCGAAATCCACTCACTCCCCGATAGCGCCGCCTGGGACCGCTTCCTGGTCGATGACCCAGACTTCCAAGGAGCACCCGTCCCGAGCCGTTTGGAACAAGTCTGCCAAGCGATCGTCAAAGCGGTCGAAGCTCCCGAGCCGATCACGCCCAATTTTCGCAGAACTTGGAAAGGATCAGCCTCCGAGGAATCCGCCGCTTCTCGATTGCAACCGACGCAAGTCCGCTTCGATAACTCCAGCTCCGATCTGTTTACTATCATTACCGTTTTTGCCTACGATCGCATCGGACTGCTCTACGACATCTCGAAAATCCTCTCGGATCTCCAGCTCGATCTCCAGGTCGCAAAAGTCAGCACCCATCTCGACCAAGTCGTCGACGTCTTCTACGTCACCGATTCCGAAGGCAACAAAATCACCGAATCGACCTACTTGTACACCCTGCGACAAGCTCTCCTGCGAGCCATCGAATAAGCACTCGAAGTACCGCAGTTGAGCCCTTCGATCCACCTTCGATCCATCTTTAGGAAACTCTCCAAAATGGTTTTCCGCACAAGCATCCTTTCGGGGGTTGCGACAATCCTAGCTTTTGCTTCGTTCTCTCTGGCTGCGTTCTCTCTGGCTAGCCCTTCGGTAAGCCTTGCTCAAGGCGATAGCGAACCGAGGCGAATCGAGGTCGCGTTTCCCGTTCGCCATCAGGTTTTCCAGCGACGCTACGAAGTTCCTCAATTGGCCCACAACCACCATCCAGGAGGGCCTGCAAAAGGATATGCACAAGTCGCCATGGGATTGAGAATCCCAAGCGACAGCCGTCAGAAAGTGCTCTACCGAATCCGCAATGAACAACAGCCAGAGCATCAGCGACAACAATCGGCTTGGAAGCTCGCCACCGTGATGGACCGGACCGATGGCCAGCAGCCTCCAGAGGGCATCACGCAAATCGTCATTCCGGTTCCGGCTGGCGGTTGGTATTGGGTCGATCTTCGAGTCGAGTTTGATGGACAGAGTGTCGGGCAAGCCACTTCGGAGCCTTTCGGGGTCGGAGAGGTATTTCTCATCGCCGGGCAAAGCTATGCGACGAATTGCAACGATGAGCGGTTGCAAGTCACCGATCTGGCAGAGCGTGTGGTTGCCTACGATCTCAAGTCGCAAACTTGGAAAGTTGCCCACGATCCTCAGCCGACGGGCGACTCGAGCGACGGGGGGTCGATTTGGCCACCCTTTGGGGACTTGCTCGCACAGTGCTACGACATTCCTATCGGATTTGCCAATGTCGCTGTCGGAGCAACTTCGACGAGCCAATGGAAAACCGATGGTGAACTTTTCCAACGCCTCATCCAAGCCGGAAAGGAGCTGAAGGATTTTCGCGCTGTTCTATGGCAACAAGGTGAATCGGATGTCATCGAGAAAACTACGACGGCAACTTATGTCGAGCGACTCATCGGGTTTCGAGCACACGCCGACCGCGTTTGGGGTAGCCCAAGACCGTGGATGCTTGCCAAATCGACGCTGCATCCGACGGTTTACAACGACCCAGTCGGTGAAGCGAACATTCGCCAAGCGATCGAGACGTTGATCGCTTCGCATGGGTTCATGCAAGGTCCGGACACGGACCGGCTCGACGGTGCCAATCGAGGGCCCATGCAAAGCAGGCGTCACTTTACCGGACTCGGTCAACGGAATGCTGCTGCAATGTGGTTTGCAGCCATCACCAAAGAACTCGATGCCCCCAAGCCGCTTTACAGAGCTCAAGTCCCAAAACTCACCGATCTGCATCTTCGCTCGCCAGCTTGGAAATCACCGACCGTCTATCGCGAAAGCTCCGTTTTGCTTCAAGACCAACAGGGGGCCAATAACGCTCGGTTGGCGTTTCCTGCGGCGGAGATTTTGCTAGTCCGCACAGCGCTTGGGTTGGAATCCTTTCAAGAAGGTACCCATTGGACTTTAAACCCGACGAAGTCTGTTTTGCAATGGGTCGGGCAACCGCCGGTAAGGACCATCGGATTGGATCAGCTTTTTTTGCCCGCTGGATCGCCCAACAGTTACAAACACCGAACAGGAAATCCGGAGGAAAACTTGCTGTATGCACCGGGGAAGTGGTTCCATGAGCGCAATCTCGAAATCACCTACCGTCGGGCCGATTCCATCGCGTTGCCAACAGGCACGTCGCCCAAGTCTTTGGAAAAAACACTCAGGAAACTCAGGGCCAAATCGAACGTGGTCATCGCGGTCAGTGGCGATAGCATCTCGACCGGATTGGACGCTTCGGCCACGACCTTGACCGAGCCGAATCAACCGGGTTACCCGGATTTGGTCGCAGCGCAACTTGCGCACGATTTCGATTGCCCGATCGACTTGGTCAACCGCTCGGTAGCCGGCTGGAGCATCGCCAACGGGCTTGCGGATCTAGAAAAGCTCTTGGAGTCAAAACCCGATCTGCTCATCGTTGCCTACGGGATGAACGATGTCGGAAGGCGAGATCCGGAGTGGTTCGCAGAACAAGCGCGCAAGCTTCAGGCTCGAGCCAAGGAATTGCTACCCGAGCTCGAAATACTATGGGTTGCACCGATGCTGGGGAATCGCGAGTGGATCCACACTCCACGCGAGATGTTTTTCCTTTACCGCGATGCTCTTCGGGGCCTTATCCAGGAGGGTGAATCGCTTGCCGATCTGACAGAGGTGTGGGAGATTTTATTGCAGCGCAAGCACGATTTGGATTTGACCGGTAATGGGCTGAACCATCCTAACGATTTTGGACATCGGCTCTATGCACAAGCCATCTTGGAACATTTAAATAAATAGTGGCTTCACCATGCGCCCCCTGGTCGGCTGACTTCTCGTTCAGCAGGGGAAGATCGGGCTGCAGATTGCTCCCCTGGCTGTTTTCCTTTGCGTCCTTGGCGCCTTTGCGGTGAGGCTCAGGCTCCCGAGCAGCAACTAGGACCGCCAGAAGGTCGCCATCTGGACTGGATTCCCTTGGAAACTACGTCATCCGCTTCCGCAATTGTGCTTGCAGTTCGGTCACTAACGTCTCAAGTTCGGTCCTCGAACTCGGGTGCAGCGCATCGTCGGTCGACTGAGGGAGACTCAGTAAGTTTTGCAACATGCGTATCTTGCCGAAAAGCTCACCTTCCTCACGCCCTTTGAGCTCACCTTCTTCAAACGCTGTTTGGATTCGAGTGTTCTCGTCGAGTTCCCATTTCAGCCGCGCATCGTAGTGTCGGCGTTGGTCTGGCGTTCGTGAAATCATCTCTAGTACTCCTACGGCTCGTTTAAAAACGGGATCTGGCAATCGATCTAGCAACTCCTCGACGGTCGATCCTTCCGCTCGTCGAAAGAAGTACATCCATTGATCACGCGGGTCGCCGATCTGCCGTGGTCACCGATGTCGCCGGAGACCACGATTAAAAAATCAGGAAAGCACCGCCCGCGACTTCGGTGCACCACATTGCTCGTGCGTTTTCTCGTACTCGTGCTCAGTCCGCTGCGGCGGACGGTACTCGTACTCGAAGCGGTCTAGTATAGCAATCCGGCCAATGGATCCGCAAGTTACCGCGAACCGCTTCGATCAACGATCGGCAGCGCCGCAGTTCAAACAGCCATCGAGTACGAGTACCGTTTCACTGAGTACCGCTACGCTGAGTACGAGTACGACGAAATTCGATGCGATGCACGTTCACTTCATTGTCGTCTCAATGAGCGTACTTGGGCAACTCCAGTAAGTGTATTTCTAGAATATTTCTCAGTTCCAATCCCCCGCTTGTTGAACTCCCTCTCCACACAAACTTCAGTGATTGTACACGATACGCGCCGAACCTGACTCGTTTTTTGACTGGCTAACGGCTCGGGAATTGGCTGAATTAAAACCCAGTTAAACTGCGAGAGTTTTCCCTGAAGTTTTTTGGTTGCTATCTCGACGCGTAAAGGGCAATGATAGCGTTCTTTGCATGGAGCTTGCGATTGAGATTCGAGCAATCGTACTGCGAGTTAAACAGGCCGGAGGCTGGAGGCTGGAGGAATACGGATGGCTACCGAGGGTCATTCTAAAGACGTCCTCTTCCCTCCGAGTCTTCGCGTCTGTGCGTGACCTTTGGCTGTTTGAATCCCCACGCAAAGCGGACTTCCGGTCCGCTTCCGCTCTCGGTCCGCGTTCAGCGCGAAAAAATCGCTTGCGAATCAGAAAAACGCTCGCTTCGATCGCTCAAAAACGTCATGACTTCGGCGCATCGCGATGTTCAAAGCGGTCTTTAGAATCGTGCGCAGAGCAAAATCATCTAAGGGAAAAGATTGAGAAAATCGCGAAAGAGAAAAATCGCGAGCACTTCGATTCTGACGCCCAACGCATCGCGTCCCTCTGACGCCTGATGCACTCCATTGCTACTCCCGGTCAACCACCCCTCCTCCGGCCAGGCCCATGGTCCCTCACCGCTCTGGCGGACTGTCGTTGACTGATGGAGGGTTAGTCTTTAGGTGAACGTCGTCGAAAACCCCACCTAAATCCGTGGCGTTTTGTTGGGATCAGGACAATTGCAAAACGCGTTATGACTACAATTCGGCCGATAACAACTAGGGAGAGCGTTCAATGGAATTAAAAAACGATACCGTCCGATTTCGGTGAATCTCGAGAATATACCCGTGCTGAGTTGCGTCTGTTTTTAGTTCGCTTGATACTCGAGAAGGCAAGAAGGATGCATCCAACCGGCAACGTGCTCCGCCAAGACCTGAAACGCTAGTGAACGCTATGCGCTCGCGTTCTAGAATTGCATGCGTCCTTTCTCTGTTAGTTGTGCAAATATCCACCGAGCTGACGGTTATTGAAGCAGATATAACGCCCACTAAAAACATGAGAACCAAAACGAATTGCA
The DNA here is from genome assembly GCA_003671195.1 of Planctomycetota bacterium. Lineage (GTDB taxonomy): Bacteria > Planctomycetota > Planctomycetia > Pirellulales > Pirellulaceae > JBKCUI01. The sequence goes on along the minus strand of QWPJ01000155.1, from coordinate 2,562 downwards.
ACGAATAGGTAATTCTCCATTTGACGGGGAGTATCCGATTCCTTTGCAGAATCGGTGAACTGGACTTCTGATCGTTCAGCTTGCCTTCGTCGCGATTTTGAATCTCGTTTTGTTTGGTGACGATGATCATATCTTTCGGTAGATTCGTGAATGTTATCAATGGTGGTTCAGGTCAACTAGGCAAGAGACGGGCTACCCTTCCGTTCTCCCTAGCCCATTTTAGAAATGAGGTTCAGGGAGCCCAGGAGGTGTATCGAGTGAATTTGGATTTGAATTAAATGTAACTCGCGGTGCATTTCCGTTGCCTGCCCAGACGAGGTTGATAATGAGGTAAAGATCATTAGGTGAGCATGCAGGCTTACAGAACGCCCCTCCTCCTCGATAGCGTATCGCGATCCAAGAAGTTTGCCGGTAAGTTGCGTTAACATTCTCGGCCAATGGTTTATCTACCATTCTTATGGTGAGCGTTTTACTTGGCGGACATTTCGTTGGCCGAGGCTTGTTCAGGTAGTCGTCAAAAACCTCCGACTTCGCGGTATCTTCGTAGGCTCGTGCGTCCAACCACTTATTTGCACCTGCTGGATCATACCAAGGAGCGGCTGTACTCCATTCGTACCAGTTCATCCAGCAATCGCTCCCTCGTTCCCCACCCAGAAGACTTTTATCCGCCGACCGATACTCGAGTTGGACAGTCACAGTAATGGTTATTCCGTACCTCCTATTTGCCTGGATGGGGTCCGATTTTGCTCCGGTCAAAGAAATAGGGCAGCAGCAACAAGCATCGCAAGACGGAGGATCAGGCCACTTTGCTTTCAGGCCAGTAGGATCGGTGTAGAATGTGGGCCTGTTATTGACAAAGGTGTACATCCCCAGTGCATCGTCATACCCAATCGGATCCCTTCCCAGGAACCTTCCCGCACTCGGGCTCATCCACCTTGCTCGGAAGTGATGCAAGCTCAGCGACGCATCCCATTCGCGACCGGTGTAGGTGTAGCGGTTGGAAAGCGTTGAGCTTTGAGGTGTAAGGGGTAAGCCAGACGCATTCAAGACCGTCGGTTGGCCATACGCTGAGTAGGCGTAGCGTTCGGCGATAGCACCTGTGGATGTCGTTACAGCGGTGACGGAGTATTGATGGTTGCGATGGAAATAAACCAACGTTCCGCCGGTACCGGCGGTTTTGCGGACGACCGGTTCATCGATGTAGCTTGCGTAGACGTATCGGAAGGTTGGAGTCGTTGCTGCGCCACCGACTGGGTAGTCCGCGATCGTCTGCTGGTCCATCTGCACATAGACCTCCGAGCCACCCGTCCCGGATCGCGCGACGCGGCGTCCGAGCGCATCGTATTGGAAATTCACGTCCGCCGTCCCGTTGGCATCGATGTCCGCTGACCGAAGCTTGTTGTCCGAATCCCAGGTGAGATTCATCGCGGTGGTCGCACCGGCCGGACGGAGGTTGGCTGGGAGGGTGGTGATGTTTCCTTTAACGTCGGTCGCCACGTTTTGGCCACCGGCGGTCAGGAGTTCGTGCGTTGGGCCGTGCGTGCGGCTTTGTGCGGTGCCGTTCGTCGTGACACTGGTCCAGTCCCCGACGGCGGTCAAGCTCCAGGGCTGAGAGAGTAACGCAGGGCCGCTGGTCGCAGCGCGCGAGAAGCCCGTGAGGCGATCTTCGTTGTCGTAGGTTGTCCCGGCGGCGGTGAACCCGTAGCCGCTCATGACCCCCGTGATCGACTCGGAGGTCTTGATCTTGTTCGCGTCCCAAGTGTAACCCAAATCCCCGAGACTGGTTCGGTTTTTCACGATTGAACCCTATGGCTATGACGACGATCGGTTTCGAATCAATTCCTGGAGGTATTGGGCACGTTGCCGAAGTTCCTCTATGGACTTGCCTCGAAGCTCCGCATCGGAACTTATCTGCATTTGCAACAGATTTTCCAAAGCCCGAATCAACTCGATCCTGACACGGGCCTCACCTTTGGCCTCGCCTTCCTCGAAAGCTGTTTGGATTCGAGTGTTCTCATCGAGTTCCCATTTCAGCCGCGCATCGTAGTGTCGGCGTTGGTCTGGCGTTCGTGAAATCATCTCTAGTACTCCTACGGCTCGTTTAAAAACGGGATCGGGCAATCGATCTAGCAACTCCTCGACGGTCGATCCTTCCGCTCGTCGAAAGAAGTACATCCATTGATCGCGCGGATCTGCGATCTGCTCATTATCGTCTAAAGGAGCGTACTTGGGCAACTCTAGCAGGTGTATTTCTAAGCAATTTGTCAGTTCCAATCCACTGCGAGTGCGCAGTCGAAATTCGCTGTGGTACTCGGCCAATTGCGAAAAATGGACGCTGTTCAAGATGCAAATCCCAATCGAAGGGCGAAGTTTCCGGTAGCTGTCTCCTTCCCCAATCTGGTCGACCAACTGCGTCGCTGAGTAATACGTCAGACGTTGCGGTAGGGAGGTAGGCTTGGTTCGCTGCACCTCGACGTTGAGTCTACGGTCCGCGTTGTCGATCGCCAGAATGTCGAGAATCGACAGCTTATCCGCCTCGAACTCTTTCCAGACGATCGGATT
>QWPJ01000089.1 GCA_003671195.1 Planctomycetota bacterium | reverse complement strand
GTTCCTCGGTTTGGCAAGCTGGCCCAAGCGATTCCGTTGCCCCAACGATCTATTTTTCCGATCGTCTGCTGCTTTCCAAAGTTCACCGCATAGACATTGCCTTGAGCATCGCTTGCCGGTCCCTCGATCCCTTCGGTGAAGGCATGATCGAGGGTCATCGCTTTGGGAAGGTAAAGCTGCTCCTTAAGGTCCGAATCGAGGATCTGCCAAGCGAGCTTTCGCTGGTCGGTTCGCTGCATGGCTTGGTAAGCTAATTTTTGATTTCCATACGAGAAGTTCGAGTACTTCGAAAGCATGGGCTCAAACATTTCAGGCCCGTCGATGTCGCTCAGGGCGCTGATGGCCCCCATTTGTAATTCATCTTTGGACGCTGGATCGAGCTCCCCCAAGACGGGTCCTTTGAGGTCTAGGAAGGGACTCACTTTGCCGACGGCTTGTTCGGCCGGCAGCATCGCCAAAATTCGAATCGCATCGTACCTTGTTCCGACGGGAACCTTTGGGTCGTAAGCGTCTGACTTGGCCAACTCCAAAGCGCGATCCCAACGTGGCTTCCATTCCGGATGCTGTGCAAGGAGGTTCTCGAGTTCGATTTTCGGCCAAAGGCCTTCCAGGCTCAAGCCGTTGATGACGGCCCCTCCGAGGACTACCGCTTGCCAATCGTGCATCGGACCGGTGGGTTCCGGGAGCGATAGATCTACCAAGTCGGCCAGCGCTGCGTTGCGACTTGCAGGATCTCGAACCGCTAGGATCGCAACTCGCCAGATCGAAGGGATGCGCTGGTACTCGAGACTTCCCGAGTTCGGATCTGCCGGGTTTGTCGCAAGGTCCTTGGTCCATTCGAGGATCAGATCCTTAGCCATCGATTTGTGCTTTTCGATCAAGCCTTCGCGCTGGGATTCTCCGGTCTGAGCAAGGATTTCTTGGGCGACCTGGGCTGGTAGTTGGGCTGGTGGCTGGGCGGGTGATGCACTGCCCGAAGCCACTGCGATCAATCCTGCGAGCAGCCCCGAGAGCAACCCCGAGAGCAACTCTAGGATAAAGGGCCTTGCTCGACTCGTTGCGATCCTGCTTGCTGCGACCATGCTTTCTGTCCTCGAGTTGCGACTAGAGTATCGCGACTGGTTTCAGTCGGTTTTTTGTTCGAGCAATCGGGCGAGCCGATGGAAATCGCTTTTGCGATCGATGAAGCGAACTTTCGTCACTAGGGTCACCGGATCGACCAAGGATTCGAAGGGGACAAAGGACATGTCGAATTGTCCGCCGACGGAGACCATCACTCCGTTGAGTTTCTCTTCGATCAGAGCGCGGTAGGCGCCGATTCCGATTTGCGAGCCGAGCATGACATCGAAAGCCGTCGGCACGCAGCAACGCGACTCGTAACCCATCTGTAGACCGTTGATTTTCCGCGATTTGCCGGTCGTTTTTTTGTAGGCATCGGCAAGATAGCGTCCGATGGTTTTACCGACGTCGACGTTGGCCACGGCGAGGTGTCCGAACTCGTCCCTTGAGACACCTTGGATGTAGGAAAGGGGCAGAAACTCGGCGAGCCCTTCGGCGATGACGATCACTCCGTAGTTGCGACCGAGTTTTTCACGGGCGAGCATCATCGAAACCATTTTGGCCAGCACGGCCTCCATGTTCATGATCTTGCGGGTCTGGCTCGTTCCGTTGGCATCTTGGACTGTCTCGCTCGAAGCCAACGGTCCGACGATGTCTTCGACGCTCAGGACCAAGCATGCGTCGCCGGCGATCGCGGCCCCGTAGGCGAGCCATCCGGCAGAGCGTCCCATCGCCTCGGCGATGAAATACGCTTGTCCGGCCGCCGCATCGCGATTGAGATTTCGGATCTCGTTGGCCAGGACTTCTGCGGCGCTGAAGTAACCGAAGGTAAAATCGATGCCGGAGTAATCGTTGTCGATGGTCTTGGGCAGATGGATCACCGGCATACGAGTTTCGTTCGCTGGCAGTGTCTCTTGGTAGAGTTTCATCTTGTTGGCGGTCTTGAGCGTGTCATCGCCACCGATGCTTACCAGGGCATCGACCCCAAGGGACCGCAGGGCGCGATAGCATCGGCCCAGGGGTGCGGTCTTTTCGGCATCTTGAAGGTCCGCAGGGCCTTTGACGACCTTGCCCGGATTGGCTCTTGCCGTCCCGATGCGAATCCCTGGCTCGGTCCGCATGAACTCAAGCGATTCTTGGGTGAATCGCAGGTAATGCTTCCCTTCGACCAAAGGTTTCGCGGGATCGAAATCGATGAGATTGGAGTACCCGTGCTTGATTCCAATGACCTCGACGCCTGCTTGCAAGAGGCTGAAGGCTGCCGAGGAGATCACGGCGTTGGCTGCCGGTGCCGGTCCGCCAGAAAACAGAATCGCGACGCGTTGGATGTTGCTCATGGAAATCAAAAATGAATAGAGTAAATCAATCGTCCAAAAAACGGCTCGTTAGTACGACTTGAGCATGATGTTTTTGAATTGCACTTTCATGGGAGGACCTGCGTGGAGTTGCAGAGCCAAGACTCCCTCGGTGGCGGCCTTGGAAGCTTCGGAATCTTGGACCTCAGACATCAGTTGGTCGTTGATGTAATGTTGAAGCACGGTTCCTTTTGCGACGATCTTGTATCGGTTCCAGTCTTCCCATTTGATTTGCGACAGGAGAGCATCGGCGTCGCCGGCGGAGCCCACTCGGCTCTTTTTGCCTTGGGCATCGACAGCGACGATCTCGCCTCGTTCGGCCAGAATGCCTCGCCCGCGCTCTTCGTAGTTGATCCCCATGTAACGCTTGTTGGCGTCGATGTCGGCTTGGTATCCCCCGACGACGAACTTGTCTTTGTCGAAGATTTTGCTTCGGTACTGGATGCCGGAGTTGCCTCCCATGATTCGAAATTCGAGGGTCAGTTCAAAGTCCTTGACAGGTTTGTCGTAGACCAAGAATGTGTTTTGTCCGATGGGCGCATCGGCTTTGTTCTCGCCGGTAATCGCTCCGTCTTGGACGCTCCAATTGGCCGTCAAGCCGGACCAGCCCTGAAGGGACTTGCCATCGAACAAGTTGCTCGCAGCGGACTTGGCGGATTGGTCTTGCGCATCGGCAGGCTTTGAGAATGCTCCGAGCATCGCGAAGAATCCCAGGGAGCAGAGCCAAAGCGACTTGAATGTGGACTTCATGAGCGGTCAATCTTTCGTAGTTGAGAGGGTGATGCGGACTTTGGTGGCCCGATCATCGGAAACGGTTAATACTTTAGCGGTTGCGCCGGGCAACTCAATGACGTCTCCGGCGACGAGCAATCTTTCGGCGTAATGGACCAGCAATCCTCCGACGGTATCGACGTCGGCTTCTTCGAATTTGATTCCAAGGCGATTTTCGACGACTTGGACCCCGGTCGAGCCCAAGACGATGTAGGAATCCGAACCATCGGGGACAATTTCGGGTTCTTCGACGTCGAACTCATCGGCGACCTCGCCGATGATCTCCTCGAGAACGTTCTCGAGTGTGACGAGTCCGATGATCGTCCCGTATTCGTCGACGACGAAGGCCATGTGCTGATGGGTTCCTTGGAAATGCCTCAGCAACTTGCTGATGGGCATGTTCTCAGGGACCTTCTTTGGCGGTCGCATCAGGCTTGTCCACTGGAAGTCCGGCAGGACGCTCGCGACGGCAAGATCCTTCACATGCAAGACACCTAGGATCGAATCGAGTGAGCCGTCGCAAATAGGGTACCGCGTGTGCTTGGTCCGCCGAATCATCCCCAAGACCGAATCGAGCGGATCGTTGATGTCGACAAAGTCGATGTCTTTGCGAGCGACCATGATCCTACGGCAAACCAAATCGTCGAACTCGAAGACTGCGTTGATCAAACTGTGTTCGCTGCGGGTCAGGTTGCCATGCACATGGGCTTCGCGGAGCAGTGCTCGGATTTCCTCTTCAGAGTAGGGGATCGCGCTTTTAGATTTCTCGTCTGCCCCGAGCATACGCAGCAGCGCATCGGTCGAGACACTCAAAATGACCATGAGAGGATAGGTCAGAATATAAAAAATCTTCAGCGGCAAAGCGCACGTCAGGAGCATCGGTTCGGGATTGCGGATCGCAAAGACCTTGGGTGCCTGCTCGCCGATGACCAAATGCAAAGCCGTCACGACCGTAAAGGAGATGGCAAAAGAAACCGCATGCAAAATGGCTTCGGAGCCCAATCCCAATCGCGATAGCAGCGGGCTCAGAAGATGGGCAACGGCCGGTTCTCCAATCGCACCGAGAGCCAAACTGGCCATCGTGATCCCGAGTTGGCAGGCCGATAAGGAGTGCTCGAGGCGCTGCGCAAGCCACTTGGCGGTTTTTGCAAACAACTTGCCTTGCAATACCATCTGCTCGATGCGGCTTATGCGAATTTTGACCAATGCAAATTCAGCAGCGACGAAAAATCCATTGACGAGGACCAGCACGAGGGCTGTAAGGATCCTGGAAAGATCCGAAAAATCAGGCATCGGTTTTGAAAAAATCTCCGCAGAGTCGAGAACCAACGAAAGGACGGGCATTATACCGTATCGCAAGGCTCCTTTGGGGGGAATCCGCGAGGAATTCCCCCCGCACGGAGCCCCTTAGGGCCTGGCCAGGACCTCCGCGCGGTAGCTTCTAGCGTTTTCGAGCAAATACTCCCAGTCCATCGCAGGTCCCGGGTCGGATTTGTTTCCTTGGACGTGGTAATGCCCCATGATGCCGCTAAATGATGCCCACTGCTCGTCGCTGAGGGTTCTTTCGATCCTCGTGCCGTCGGGGTGCCGAGGAACGTCCAATCGGATCTGGGGAAAGATATCCGACAACGCAGCCGTCAGTTTGATCAATGCGGCATACTGCTCGCCGGTATAGTCGTACTGTCGGTATGTCGTATCACCAAGTTTTCCTGTCAGCATCTCCGGTCGCCGCGGTCGAAGCTTGCCAGCGGCGAATCGATCGACCCCTCGGATCTTGGGCGGAAAAGTCAAAAACACTCCTTGGTCATCCCTGGCATACCACTGCGAAAATGGATCGGTTTGGTCCTTGTCCTGCGTCTGAGGTATCGGATAGGCCCCTATGTTGGCGATCTCGATTCCGATGCTTCGGTCATTGCTCTTCGTGGCGTGCCAAGCTCGCTCTTTTAAATCCAGCGTCTGGTAGATCGTCCCGTCGGCATCGAGCATGAAGTGAACGCTCAGTCCACGGATGTCGTGCAAGATAAAAAAACACTGCGAACTGGTTCCGCAGACATCGAAGTGCAAGACGAACTGATCGACTTTTTCTCGAAGCAGATCGAGGGTCCAGCCTCCGGAGCGAATTCGATCGAGCTGCTCAGGGGTGTACTCGGTTTGAGCCTTCGAGCCAAACCGCAACCCATAACGGTCCGGATTGCTCTCCTGGGGCTTGGTCACGAAGTTGATTTTTCCTGACTGCATCTCCTCGACGGTGCTCTTCCATTCTCGTTTCTCGAAGGGACTAAAGTGCCTCGTCGTTCGATAGGCATCAAAGCCGCCCGGATCGAGCCAAAGTTTCACGGGTGTTCCGATCCGATAGAGTTGGCCGCAAACCATGATCTCATCGCCATGCCGCTTTTGGAAACCGAGCCTGTGGGCCGACTCGCTCTGTTGCGCATGGGTTGAAACTGCAAGACTGCATTGCAAAACCAAGCAGCATGCGACGTAGATTCTCCAACCGTTCATTATTTGGATCTCCCGCAGAATTGGTGGGTGAAAAAAAGGTCTAAGAGCCCTGAACTCTGGCGTTTTCCTCGATAGCGTTTTCCTCGATGCCGATCGGCATCGCCGCCGTTCCAACAGCCATCGAGTACGAGTACCGTCCGCCGCGGCGGACTGAGTACCGCTTCGCTGAGTACGAGTACGACGAAATCCGATGCGAGGCACGAACGACCGTGGTCACCAATGCCGCCGGAGATCACGATTCTAAAAGTTAACAACGCACTGGCGGCGGCTTTGGTGCACCACTTTGTTCGTGCGTTTTCTCGTACTCGTACTCAGCGAAGCGGTACTCGTACTCGTACTCGATTCGATCTAGTATAGCAAACCGGCCCATAGGTCTGCAGTTTCCCGCAAACCGCCTCGATCAACGATCGGCATCGCCGCCGTTCCAACAGCCATCGAGTACGAGTACCGTCCGCCGCGGCGGACTGAGTACCGCTTCGCTGAGTACGAGTACGACGAAATCCGATGCGATCGATCCTGGGGGATCAACCAATTTCCCGTTGCGATTCCATTGGTTTTCTGAGCGAACCCAAGCCAAAACGGACCGGCAAATTCTACTGACGGGGCCATTATTTAAAGAGGGCCGCAGGATCGGTCCTCCAAAGTTTTCGAACCGCGAGCAGACCGCTGACGAGACTCATGACCAAGGTCAAGCAGCCGACGATGGCGATTCGATCGGCCTGTAGCCGCATGACCAACCCTGTCCAATCCGACAACCACTGGTACAAAAACCAACTGACGATGCAACCTGGGATGAACCCCGACATGCACAAATAAAAGGCTTGGGCCATGACGAACCGCAAAAAGTATCCCGGACCATAGCCCATGGCCTTGAGGGTCGCATACTCGGGCAAGTGGTCTTGGATGTCGGTAAAGAGGATCTGGTAGCAGATGATCACTCCGATCAACATTCCCATAATCGTGCCGATCGAAAAGATGATTCCAATCGGGGTGCTCCGAGCCCAAAAACCGATCTCGCGATCGACCAGCTCGCGATGGGTCAGAACCTCAATGCCGCTACCAAGCCTAGCTTGCAATCCGTCTTGGACCTCACGAAGTTTGGCTCCAGGGGCGAGCCGAATGAGCCCTAGATCCACCGCCGCCAACGGCGCTCGATTGCCGTTTCTGGTTGGAAAAAATCGCTCGACACCCGCTTCGCTGATGATCAAAGTTCCATCGTAGACGAAATCGGTACCGATCGTGACCCAATCGCGCAGAAAGACGCTTTGGCCAGAAAGCTCAGTACTTTGACTCCTGAGTTTCTCCAAGTCCTTCTTTTCAAAACCGTATGTCTCTTTGCTTCGCCGATCGACCAACGCCATCCTCGCGTCGATCAATCCCTCGCATCGGAGATTCATTTTTGGGTCGACAAAAGGTTTCGCATCGATCGGTACTCCGATCACTCGAATCGATCGGGACACATGGCCTTGGACTCTGGCGATGGCCAAGGATCGATCGATATACAGAGGGATCGCCTGCGATACTCCGGGGATTCCTTTGGCCCGATCGATCGCGCCATAATCGAAACGCTGTTCACTTGGGATGGTATAGCGAGCTGGACTCAAGATCACCAGGTCCGCATCGATCAACCGCAACACTTCGACGGCACTGTCGAAGAGTCCGAAAAGAAATCCGATCTGCGTGAACATCAAGACGACCGCAAAACCGATCCCAAGGGCGTTGAGCAACATCCTACCAAGGTTCGAACGAACGTTGAGCCATGCCAAAGGGACCCGCATCGCTGTGAAACACTCCGTTTAGAACAATGAAGCCGGTTCGGCTCTCCAGAGCCTCAACATCGCCATGATCCCCGACGCACTGCACATGAGGAACGCCAAGCCGAGCACGCCCCAGAATCGCTCCCAAGTCATCGAGGTTGGAATGCGAGAAAGTCCCGCAGTCAATTCGTAGAGGAGAAAACTGATCAGAGCAGCCGGCAAATAACTCAGGATCGCCAAGAGCCACGATTGGACCAAGACGATCCGAGCCAGTGCCCAATGCGAATATCCCATCGCCTTGAGCGTCGCGTATTCGGGCAACCGATTCGATACATCGTTAGCCAAAATCATGTAAACGATCGCCGCTCCGATGATAAACGAGAGGACTACCCCCATCGTAAAGATCATTCCGATAGGTGTGTCTTTCAACCACCGTGCGCGCTCCCATCGAAGTTGCTCGGCCATCGTCAGCACTTCGATCTCCTGCAGACATCGCGGATCCCTTTGGTCAAGCCATGCGATCAACGCTGCCTTGGCTCGCTCGGGATCGACCCCCGCACGCAGACGGACTAGCCCCAGGGATGCTCTTTGCCGCGTGTCGATCCCCGCACGAAGCCCATAGCCTACGTCGCTCAGGAGAATCGCACCGTTGGTCGCAAGTCCTGTGCCAAGCTGAAAATGGCCAGCGATATGCGAGAGGCGGTTGCCGACCTCCAACGGACTACCGATGTCTTTGTCCGAGAATCGCTTGCAGTCACCTGGCCCGTACTCGGCCCGCGTGGCCCGATCGACTAACAAGGCATCGGGATTCTTGAGCTTGCTCAACTGATGGTGGATCTCAGGGACATCAAGCACCGGGTGCTCGATCTCCATGGCCATCATCCCGACGGTCCGAAACGATCCGTCCGGTGGTGCTTGGGTGCACTCGGCAGGCCTGGGCGGATTTTGCCAACGCATGAGCATGATGAAAAATGGATCGACGCGCTCGACCATCGGATGGCCTTGGACCATCCGCATCCAGCCGCGATCGAACGTGCGAGGCTCATAGAGGTGCACATAGTCAGGCGACCTGAGCACCAGATCCCCCCGCAACTTGCCGTAGACAATATTGGCCGTGTTGGCCACCGCACCCCTGAAGCCTAGCTGCATGAAGATCAACAGCAAGGCAAAGGATACGCCCAGGATGCAGGCCAAAGTTCGCGCCGGTTGGGAAAGCAGATTCAAAAGCGCAACGGGCGTACGCTTCGATGGATTAAGGAGTCGCATCGATGGTTCTGTAAACCCAATCCTTGACCGTTACCTTCGACTGAAAGACGCAGTAACCAAGCGGGCGTGAACGCATGACCTCAGCGCGTACCGAAAATTTGCGTTCCCCTCGTGGCACCTCGAGAATCTGCTCTTTATCGATCCAGACGGTGATGTTCTTTGCGTCAACCCGGACCTTGAATTCGTACCATTGGCCATTCTTGAAGTTCCGGTAACTGGCCGTCTCGTTTTCGCTCGCATCGTTTCCGTCGATGCTGCTGATCCCGACCAATCCACCACCCCAACCACCGACAATCAGCGAGCAGTGCTCTTTACCGACAGGAAAAGTGATTCCGACAAAGAAGTCCGAGCCATCGAGACGCTGGGCTTGCCATTGCATTTCAAAATTCTCAGTCGGGAAATCCTTGCCGAGCTTGTTGACGCCCGTCATGGGCTCGCCGGGCATGAGTACCAAAACGCCGTCCTTGATCTCCACGGCGCCTTCCCCACCAAAGTTCGTTTTCTCCCAACCCTCGAGTCCCGATTCAGGCAAGACTTTTTTCCACTGGACTTTGGACTCCTGCTTCGAAGACTCTTTCGAAGTCTCCTTGGGCTCCTGGGCAATCGACTCCCCGTGGGAAGCCAAGATCAAGCAAGCTGAGCCGACGAAGGCCAAACGAACAATCAGGCGGCCGCCTGTCCGAAAGGAACCAATCAGGCCAGAGCTAGAAAGAAGGTTCATGAATCGCATAGGGAAGAGCTAGTGCTAGGGGTTAGGGTTGAGGGCAACGGAGTCCTCATGCGGACCGACGACGCCCTGATTCTACACCAAAAGTTCCATGTCCCGCCTTCCTGTTCCTCTTCTTTCCTTTGCGGCTTTGCGACTTTGCGCCTTTGCGTTAAATTCCGTTTGATTCTTAGCGTTTTCATCGCTACATCGGCCGGGTTGCTTTCGTATCTCCCGTCGGTCCGAGCACGATGCGGAACAAACCGGTCGGAAGCTTCAGCTCGGACTTGGATGCCGAGTCGGACGCAGGGGCGATCGCTTTGGGTTCGAAGCCCACCGTCACGGCCTGCCGCTGCTCGGGCTTAAGCTCCATGTAGATTCCATCCTTTTTGTTGTACTCGCTTTGGGATTCGAAATACATCTGCGTGACCAATTCGGGACGTTTCGGAGCGATCACTCGGTAGTGGATATGTGGCGTACGGCCAGGGTACTTGCCAGGGTGGATGGTCCGAAACGCAAAAGCACCGTCGGCACCGGTGAGCATTTTAGCCCAGTACTGAAAATTCGGATCGGCTGGACGATCGTTGCGATCTTGGGGGTGATTGTAGCGCCCGCTAGCACAAGCTTGCCAAACCTCGACAATGACGCTCTCGAGCGGTCGATCGTCCATGTCCAAGACCAAGCCTTGGACGACAATCTGCTCGCCATCGGCCACGGGAGATTTTTCATCGAGTCGAGTCAGGTCGGCGTCGAAGTACTTCTGCTTGTCGATGTCTGGGATGGGATAAAAGGGACCTTTGGTGGCCGAGGCGGTCGGGGGGGCCCAGGAGAATCCGCGCTGGCACAGCCCGATGGAAAAACCACTTGTGATTGCGGCTCGGCTTAGAAAACTTCGACGGTTGTTGAACGGCTGCATCGCTTCGATCCATGTGTAAGTATCGTATTTTTACTGGTCGGGTCTGCCCGATCCTCTTACGATTGTATCAATTATTTGGTTTAGTGCAGAAATCCCGTTAGCGGATTGGCTTTACCACTTGCCCGCATTGCATATGCAGCAAAGTATTTCCGATACTGATAAGGGCCCGAACCGGCCAATCCGATACCTTAAAGTTTCGAAACAGCCCGAACAAGCGAACTTAGGGCTACAAGGCAGCAGACCGAAAGACATCCTGATTATGTCGACGACTTTGGACTTTCGTCCACCCACGGGCCAGACCGCTCGCCCTGCGATTTTCCCAATGCTTGAGATCCACCCGACGAAGTCTCCATCGAATACTGTGTCTCCATCGAAAACCGAGTCTCCATCGAAAACCGGACGAGTCGCTTGGAATCGCCCCTATGCTTGGTCGACCATTATCCCCTCGGTCCGCCGTCAGGAATCGATCGAAGGTGCATTGATCGGCTGCGCGATCGGCGAATCGATCGGGGGGCTAGGGCGATCGAAACAAGCCCGTCTAAGGTCCGAACTGTGCTCCAAGCCTCTAGGGCAGATCGATCCAGGAACACTCGTCGCTTCGCATCGTACCGAGGGAATGTTGGTGAGTGTCCAAGCCGTCTTGCTTTCGCAAGCGATGTCAGAGAATTTTCAATCGCATCTTTCCGAACGGCTCGCTTGGTACCAACGCCTCCAACCGACGGCTTACCTTGGCGGGTTTGTCAATTCTCTGTTAGGTCGGTCCCAATCGACGGCCAAGCTCGGCGATGATCCGCTTGTCCGTGCCCTTGCGCTGAGCGTTCTGATGCAAGGCCACCACGACGGGGCCTTGAGTTGGGTCGAGGACTCGACCCAACTGACCTTCGGTAACCGGTGGGTTATCCAAGCGAGTTTTCTGATCGCCACGGCCGCCCAGGTCGCGCAATTTCATCGCACGGCACACCAGATCAGCACCGCGAACCTCCTGAAGGACTTGCGCTCTGCGACCGGTTCCCAAGAGATCCAGCAGCGGCTCGATGCGTTAATAGAGGCCCAGGAGGCAGATGAAACAGCCGACTCGGCAAGCCGTATTCTTGGGTGCAAGGAACATCGCTGGCAGGACCATTTGGTCGACAACGCACTGCTGGCGATCTACACCTTTGCGCGACATCCAGATGCCATCCACAAAGGCCTCGCTGAACTTTTGGAACTGCATGGAAATCTGCAGGGCGTCCTCTCGCTCTATGCAGGACTAGCGACGGTCCAGTCGGGAGTCCAAGGCCTGCCGGGCCTTTGGCCCGATCGATTATCTCTCTATCCCTATTCCTCGGCCTGGGTCCAGCAGTACACCGATCGCTGCGTCGACTGGCCACATGGACCCGAGGATATCCAAGCGACGCGCTGCTTGCCCTCGCACCCCGTCGGGCAATTCGTCCGCAACCTCTGCCGCGGATTTGCCTGATCTCAAGACGGATCCACCGTCTGGCGACAGGTGGCTAGTGCGTATGCGCTGAATCGTAGCCATCCGCTGCCAAGCGGTGGAGGGGTGTGCGAGGAAGGCTTCCACCGTCTGGCGACAGGTGGCTACGGCGACAGGTGGCTACGGGGGTGCGCCGAATCGTAGCCATCCGCTGCCAAGCGGTGGAGGGGATTGCGAGGAAGGCTTCCACCGTCTGGCG
>QWPJ01000058.1 GCA_003671195.1 Planctomycetota bacterium | reverse complement strand
GGGGGGGGGGGGGGGTAAATTACTCAACAAATGGACGTCTTCAGGCGTTTCGAATCTTTATGGCCCTGTTTTAGAGGTATCCAAATGTTTTTCCGTTTGCTTGGACATTGCTTTTTAGTTTGCGTTTTAATGGTTTCTACCGCACAGGCAGCGGTTGTCTTGCAGTTAGACCTGAGCACCGTAAATCAAGTCACAATCTCTGCAACCACGGGTTTGTCGCTCGCCTCGGTGAGTGGTAGCGATGGTACTGGGGTGTACCTGAAAGATCTTTTAGGGGATCGCGTCTTCTCGACTTCAGGCGCCACGCGTCTTGCTGGGGCGAACCTCGTTTATTTCAATGCGACATCGGATGGATCGCCAAGCCTCTTTCGAAGTGGTAATGGTCCTGATCCCGGTCTCAATATCTACAGTATGGACAACGGCACTCCAAGTACTGCCTCATTTACTAGTGGTGTTCAAGCATTCAAAGGAAGTGCAACTTGGAGTCTTACGGCCCAGCAATATGCTGCATTTTTACAGGCACCAACCAGTGGTGACATTTATGCGTTTGCTGATATTATTAATGATTTAAATGGTGTGCCACAAGTCATTGGTCAGTACAGTGTCGTACCTGAACCGACTTCGATGGCGATCTTCGGTCTCGGTGCGCTCGGCATGGCTTACCGCGCAAGACGCAAGAGTATGGTGTAACTCCTTGCTTTTTGAATACGATCGGTTTTCAACACAAGGAGGCAGCCAACCGGTTGCCTCCTTGTCGTTCCGTTTCCTTCGCCACGCCTGCCGCCTTGGCAAAATCAACCTCGGTAACCAACAAGTAACTCTGCTGTGCACGTGGGAACTTTCGATGCGCAGATCAATACCACAGAACACACCGAACACACGGACGTAGGGCTTGAATTTGCTGGGATTTTTTCCGTGTATTCCGTGTCGTCCGTGGTTAAAAAATAATGCAGCGGGTCAGGCCCAGGACTGGTGGACTACCCGTGACATTCGAGAGAATCGCTGGGTCATAATCCCAAGCGGGAATGGCAAGCGTGCAATTGACGCTCGGATTCTTTTTGAAATTCGGCGATGGGATCGATGTCCGGATCGAGCTCCTCCTCCATGACTTTATAAAAACTGGCTCCGAAAACACCTAGGATCCCAGCGAAGATTGCAAGTGCGGTGACGAAGGTGAACATCGTGATGCTTCGACCTAAAGTTGTCACCGGGGTGATGTCCCCGTAACCGACGGTAGCGACGGTGACCATGGTGAAGTAAGCTGCATCGAAAAGATCTCGCATCTTCTCGGGTTGGGCTTCGTACTCCGCTTCATAGATGGATGCGGTGCAGAATAATCCGACCACAAAATGGCTAAAGAGCAAAGGTTTAAGCGCGGGCCAAGCCCGGTAAAAACCTAACGCAACCAATTGCAAGGATCGATTGTATCGAAAGAACTTGAGCAGTTGAAAAATCCGAAACGCGCGTAAAAAATGCCCCCAATCGATGGGTGCAAATAAGCCTATCCAAAACGGGAGGATAGAAACCAAGTCGACAATCCCAAGGGGCGAGTAGGGGTAATGCCAACCGTAGTGATCCTGGGCATCATCGATCCATCTCAAGGCATACTCGATCGTGAATATCAAAGCGATCAGACCTTCGGCCCAGAGGAATACGTATTGCCGCGGAACGTCGCCACTTGTGCGCGTTGAGATCTCCGCTAGGTAAACGATAGTCCCGAGGACAATCAGGAACTTGAGGAATCGATCCGCTTGCTTCAAAATCGGTCTAACTTGGGGCATATCCAGGTTCCTAGCGACGATGGCAACTGGATTTTTCCAGTCGCAATTCCATGGGTAGATAGGTGGCTTAGGCACATTCCCAATGGATTTATGTCGGTGTTTTTTGGTTTTTTTGGAGATGTTGCGGGAACTCGAGTGGCTCACCAGCAGGTAACTCTGCTGGGCACGTGGGATAGGCTTCTAGCCTGTCTGCCTTCAACGAAGAAGTAACGCTAACCATGTGCATGTTAGAACTGAGTTCCTGGAGTACAGGACAGGCTGGAAGCCTATCCCACGGGAATTCCGTTTGCCCTATGGCCAGTCCATCGCCGTGTCGGCTGCGGCACGGTGTTGAAGCGCGGTGCTCCTAAGCGGCTTTCTTCGAGCCGGCCTCGGCCGAATTGAGCTTGTTGTAGAGCGTTTTGATGCTGATTCCGAGCTCGTCGGCCGCCGCAGCCTTGTTTCCATTGTGCCGTTGTACGGCCTCGATAACCGCGAGGACTTCGAGTTCTTTAAGGCTCTTGGGGGCTTCTCGGATCGGTAGGGCAATCGGGTTAGCCGCAGCGTCCTTGATGTCCCTGCGCAGTTTGCGTTCGACCAAGTGGCGGGGGAGGTGCTCGGGAAGGATCGGTGGGTATTCCGACAGGATCGTTGCATGTTCGATGACGTTGGCAAGCTCGCGGACGTTCCCTGGCCATGGGTGTTGGAGCAGCAGCTCGATGGTTTCAGGTGAGAAAATCTCTTCGATCGATGCTTGCTCGGGATGGTGCCGAAGGTAAAGGTAGTTGGCTAGCGCCATGACATCCTCGCTTCGTTGTCGCAAGGGTGGGACATGGATCTCGAAGGCATTGATGCGGAAAAGTAGGTCTTCGCGAAACGAGCCGGCTTGGACCATCGTCTCGAGGTCCCGGTGAGTGGCGCAGACGACCCGGGTATCGACATGGATGATTTGGTTGTCCCCGACGCGTCGCAGATCGCCGCTCTCGAGCACTCGGAGCAATTTGGCTTGCATAGCCAATGGGAGTTCGCCGATTTCATCGAGGAAAATAGTCCCTCCATTGGCAGCTTCGAAGAGCCCTTGGCGGTGCAGATCCGCACCGGTGAAGGCACCTTTGATGTGACCGAACAGTTCGCTCTCGATAAGGTGTTCTGGCAGAGCGCCGCAGTTGATGGCGATAAATGGCTTGTCGCAACGCAAGCTTTTCTCGTGCACGGAGCGAGCGACGAGCTCTTTGCCGCATCCGGTTTCACCGCGGATCAAGACGGTGCTGGTCGTCGGCGCGACTCGGGAGACGAGTTTGGCGATCGCCTGCATCGCTTTGGAGTCACCGACGATCTGGGTGGGGCGTGAGCTTCGGCTTCGTTCCAATCGCTCGAGTTCGGCCGTCCGCTGCTTGAGCCGCCTTCGCTGAGAGACGCGTGCTAAGAGTTCGTTAAGCTCGGAGAAACGGCAGGGCTTGCTCAAGTAATCGATCACACCGAATCGCAGCGCGGCGATCGCCGTTTCGAGCGAACGTTTTCCAGTCAGCACAATCGCCTCGGTCGCAGGCGAGAGAGCCGCCGCTCTCTCGATGACTTGGATGCCGTTGATCCCGGGCATATCCAAGTCGACGATCAAGCAATCGAATTGGTCTTTTTCCAGCGCGGCGATGGCGGTATAGCCGTCGGGGCAGACCGTGACTCGGTGTCCGTAGAACGGCAGTTCCATCCTAGCGATTTCTTGCAATTCTTTCTCGTCGTCAGCAAACAGAATCGATAGAGATTCAGGCGACGGCGAGTTGGTTTTGGTTGTCATAAAGTGAGTCGTTGGTTAGTTTCGAAGGCAAGGTGATTTCGAATCGAGAGCCGAGTCCAGGCCCGTCGCTGCGCGGGGTGATTCGCCCGCCGTGGTCGGTGATGATGCGATTGGTGATCGGCAAGCCCAGACCGGTACCGCGTCCGTCGCGTCGTCTTGTAAAGAACGGTTCGAACAAATGCTTGAGGACCTCCTGGTCCATCCCGCAGCCATTGTCTTCGATCACCAAGTGGACTTGGTCCTGTTCTGGCCGATGGTGGACTTTGACTCGAACGACCCCGGACCTCGAATCTGGATCGAGGGATTCCAGGGCATTGGTAACGAGGTTCAAGACCACTTGGGTCATTTCCTGAGGACTGGCCCAAGCGATCGCGGGGGTATCGGAGATCTCGACTTCGATTTTCTGCGAGCGGTAGGGACCTAGATGCCGAACCATATCGACGACATCCTCGACGATTTCGTTCATGTCGGTCTGTTGTTTGCGTTGGATCGTCCCGAGCCGAGAAAAGTCCAATAGCCGCTCGGTGATGCCCTTGCATCGGAAGGCCTCGTCTTGGATGCGCCGAAGGTAGGTTCTGAGCGTATCGAGATCGGCACCGGCAAGGCTTTCGGTCGGTGTGGCCGAGTGTTCTAGTGTCTCTTCCATGACCGGATGCAAGATTCGGTGCAATCGGGCTTCGAGCGCCTCGGCGCTCCAAGCGATTGCGGCAAGCGGGTTATTGATTTCGTGCGCCACACCGGCGGCCAGAAAACCGACGCTCGCGAGTTGCTCGTTTCGGATCACCTCCTCAGAGCGCTGACGGACTTGCTCTTTAAGGTCTTTTTGGATCGCCAGGAAACTCTGTGCACTGAGATTGATCGCGTGGGCCAATTCGGCGATTTCGTCCGAGCTCGAGGTGTGGATCCGATAGGCGAAATCGCAATTCGCTACCCGTCGCGCACCGTACAAGAGATTCTTAAAAGGTCGAACCACCGCCGAGCGGGCATAGACAAACAGACCCACCAGCATCCCAATGGCCAGGATCGCGCTGCTCCAAGCCATGATGATCCACGTCCGATACCTGATGCGCACTTCATCCCGAAAGCTGACCATCCGGAGGGTCAAAAGATTGGGCAGTTGGTGGGCAAGTTCGCCCAATTGATCGAGATCTTGTTCCTGTTGCAGACGCGCTACACGATGGGTCATCAGATCTTTCTGGCCGTTTCGCCAAGCGATCTCGTTGATCAGCTCGCCGATCTTCTCGGCGGTTTCCAATTCTTCGCTTCGGTCGGCAAGGAACAACGCATCGGTATGGGAGCTTTCGAGCCTCGATTTATACCTAGCTAAAATCTCGCGAACCTGTTGCAAACGATCCGAAAAAGGTTTGCGGGCATAGCTGTTCGAAGGGTCTGTTTCCTGCATTGCAAAGGTGAGTATTTCCCGACTTTGAGCCGGTTCCTGATCAACCCTCAGGTCGTCGATCGCTCGGGTCAATTCGGCCGTAAGAGGGATCTCGCTTGCCCGTGAACTCAACGTCGCAACAAGTTCCTTGTAGGCGTAAACGCCCCGGAAGGAGCTATAGCCCAAGACGGCGATGACTAGTCCTAGGACGACCATCGCGATTTGCAACTTCTTTCGGATTGTCCAACGGGAAAGCATTTTCGACTCACAGGCTCGAGCAACTTTTTCACCCGAGGGTCTTGTACCAAAATCGAGTACTTTCCCGCAACATCAGTGATTGCTAGCGATTTGCATTGCTAGCGATCGCGAAGCGATGTTTGAGGCACACTTTGCAATCGCAGCATGCAAGCGAGCACAGGGCACCCAATCGATCGAGTGCGACCTATCGCTTTCGGTAGATTGGGGCTCTCCGATTTCAATGCCATAGATCCAGACGAACTCCGGCAGGATCCCTAACTCCTGCCCCAATCGCAAAGCGTCGATGAGCCCGATTCCATGCGAGGAGACCCCACGTACGGGCAAGGCCGACTCAGGCACCGCCGGCCAACGCCAACAATGGACCTTGCCCACGCTCTCCCCAAGGCAAGCGTCGAGAAGCACCCAGGTTTGGGTTGCTCGCTCATCGATTCCCAGCGCGGCTGCAAACCCAAGCAAATCCAGCGGCGTTTCCAAACGGTGCAACCGAGCCGGATTGCAGTGCCATGGATCTAGCAATCGATCGAGCACACGCCAACCGACTTGGTCGGCTCCTTGGGCCGAGCCGATCCCAAAAACTTCGTAGGGGATCTCTCGCGATTCGGATCTCATTCCCGCTGGATGTTGACCTTCAAAAAGTGCGTCGAACAACTGATGCACGGATCGTAGCAGCGCACGAGTCGCTCGCAGGCCAGGGCGATCGATGGATCTGAGTCGCGGTGGATTTGCTCGAGGAGCAACCGCAAATCCGCTTCGATGCGGGCTTGGTTCTGCGAAGTTGGCGGAACGATCTTGGCAAACACGACGTTTCCGACATCGTCGATTTGGTAGCGATGAAAAATCAGCCCTCGCGGAGCTTCGGTCGCACTCATACCTATTCCAGCGTGCGGCTCGGAGGAGACTCGAGGGGCAAGCCCACCTAGGCGGCCGTCTTGCAAGGCTTGGACGATGCGCAAGGCCTCTTCGAAGGCATGGACGACCTCGATCGCCCGGGCCAGGATGCTTTGGTAAGGATTGCATCGGCGGGCATCGAACCGCAACTCGTCAGCCAGACGCTTGGCTTGCGGTCCGAGTCGCTCTTGGTTGTGGTACAACCTTGCCATGGGTCCGACGAAGTACTCGGTGCTTGCACCGTCGGTACCAAGAAACTTCGATTGCAGAGCCGTCGAATGGGGTACTTGAAACTCCTGGAAATGGGTCTCGAAGATTTCCAGCCCGATGGTTTGATCCGGACCGATCGCCACACGCCCCGATTCGATGGGGTAACGATCTGCGTCGATCAACGATACGTAATGGTAAGGGGCCGTGAAATCGGGAAACGGGAGATTTCCAAGCCACCGGGCCGCGTCGATGGACTCCTGAAGGGCCTTCTGGAGTTCGGGGATCAGGTCGGTCAGTTGGCTGGTCTTTGGGAGTCGATAAAAGCCACCGATAGCGATGTTGATCGGGTGGATCGCCCGACCGCCGAGGACTTCGAGGATCCGATTGCCGAGCTGTTTGAGTTTCAAGCCTCGCTTGACTTGGTCTGGGAATTTCCTGGCCAATTCGATCCCACTGTGGCAATCGAAGAAATCGGGGGCATGGAGCAGGTGGATGTGCAGCACATGGCTTTCGATCCACTCGGCGCAGTAGACCAGACGGCGCAGCGCGGCGATGGGTTCGGGGATTCGAATGCCCAGGATCGTCTCGAGGGCTTGGACGGCCGTGACTTGATAAGCGATCGGACAGATGCCACAGATACGCGAGGTGATATCGGCGACATCCTCGATCGGTCGGCCTCGCAGGAGGGCTTCGAAGAACCTTGGGGGCTCGTAGATATTCAGTTCGATTTGCTCGATCCGAGAGCCGCACAGACGGATGTTCAATGCACCTTCTCCCTCGACGCGAGTCAGGATTGGGACACGGATGGAACGCGGTTGGCTCATAGGTAGGTGGGTGCTACGATCGAGAGGGAGGTTGAAGTTGCCATAGTCGTCGGGGGGATTCCTCGAGCCTGCGGCTTTCGCCCTGGAATTCCGGCGACGCAGGATGGAACGATTGGAGGAACATCGCGGCCTGAGTATTGGACATTTGGTTCAGCAGAAGGCCTTCGGAGAGGGCTTGCATGTTGGTTTGCGATGCGGGACCGAAGCAAGCGTAGCAACCTCGGTCGTAGGCCGGGCATATCGCTCCGCAACCGGCTTGGGTGACCGGTCCGAGGCAGGCTTTTTTCTGGGCCACAACGACGCAGACGGTGCCGCGTCGTTTGCAGGGTTGGCAGACGCATTCGGTGGAGGTTTTGGGGCGTCGGCCGCTGCCCATGGCCAGAACGACCTCGATGAGTTGGTGTTTATCGACTGGGCAGCCGCGGAGCTCGAAATCGACCTGAACGTGCTGTGCGATGGGGCTCGATTCGGCCAGCGACTCGATCATTTCCGGAGAGGCGTAGACGGCTTTTTTGAATTCCTCATAGTCTGCGAAATTTCGCAAAGCTTGCACACCTCCAGCCGTAGCGCATGCGCCGATGGTGATCAGTTTTTTGCTCTGCGCGCGGAGTTCTACGATACGATGAAGGTCTTTCGGGGTGCTGATGGAACCTTCGACGATCGCAAGGTCGTAGGGGCCCGGTCGCAGGTCGCTGGAGGCTTCAGCAAAGTGAGCAAACTCGATACGATCGGCCAGTGCCAAGAGCTCTTCTTCGCAGTTCAAAAGGGTCAATTGGCAGCCATCGCAAGAGGCGAATTTCACGACGGCAACGGTAGGTTTATGTGGTTTCCCCATGGGTTTTTGCATGATTTAGAGATCCTTGATCTCAAGGAGAGTCTCGGCCAGGTCGTAGGGGACGACCGGGCCATCTTTGCATAGAAACAACGGTCCCCATTGGCAGTGGCCACAGTATCCGACCCCGCATTGCATGTTGCGTTCCATCGAGAGCCAAATGGAGCTTGCGGGGATTCCGAGTTTCCGAGCGCTCTGAGCGCATCGGTGCATCATGATTTCCGGCCCGCACAAGAGGACTTGGGTCCGATCGGGGTGGAAATCCGGGTAGTCCAAAAGGGAACTTCGGCGATTGAGCAAGTGCGTCACATTTCCGACCGGCCCGGTCCAGGCTGGTTTGCATGGCGAGTTTTCAACGAGTGGGTCTTGCGCATGATCGACGATCGTTTCGACCCCGAT
Organism: Planctomycetota bacterium; assembly: GCA_003671195.1. Classification (GTDB taxonomy): domain Bacteria; phylum Planctomycetota; class Planctomycetia; order Pirellulales; family Pirellulaceae; genus JBKCUI01. The sequence continues at coordinate 3,708 of QWPJ01000058.1, read as the reverse complement.
GCCGGCACGTTTCCAAGCGTCCAATTCGGAGGCATAGAGGATGGTCTCGGGGCTGCGCGAGCCGTAGAGAAGATCAACACGTCCGAAATCATCGCGTCGGCTTTCGATCGCATAGACAACCGGGCGCAAGGGAGCCATTCCCAATCCACCCGAGAGCAGCAGGACGTCTTGGCCGATGAGTTGTTGCATAGGCCACGAGGTCCCGTAGGGGCCACGCACACCGAGCCCATCACCGACACGTAGCTTTTCGAGGGCGTCGGTCACACGCCCGACGGCCCGAATCGTGTGCAAGAAAGTGCCGCTTTCGAAAGTTCCAGGACTCACCGTCCTTGAGGTTCGATCGATGGGTGGGCCACTGTGGCTGATGGCCACCTCTCCGGAACCGGGCAACAAGAGCATGTTGAACTGGCCGGGAGAGAAACAGTACGCGTCGGCATAGGGGCTCGGTTCGAGCCGCAGTTCGAGGGTAAAGACGCTCGATGTGGGGGTATCGAGTTCGCGATCGATGCGAGTGATCGTCGCTCTGTGGGGATGCCAAGGGTCCCGACCGATGGGAGCGGCGTGCGGATCGGGGATGGCGGCTAAGGAGGACAAGCGTGCGGAGTTCATCGGTGATGGAGCCTCGGTGGGACGTTCAAGAGGGGTGCATCGGAGTGTTCAAGGAGTTTGGCTACTTCTTGGGTCAGATCGATCCCCACGGGGCACCAAGTGATGCATCGGCCGCATCCGACGCAACCGCTTGTGTCGAATTGGTCGAACCAGGTGGCCAGTTTATGGGTCAGCCATTGACGGTAGCGAGATCGGACGGTGTTTCGGACCGGAGCGCCTGAGGTGTGGGAGAAATCGGGGTTGAAGCACGAGTCCCAATGGCGTTGGCGGATGGAAGACTCGTTGAGCAAGTCGGAGACTTCGTCGACGCTTGAGCAAAAGCAGGTCGGGCAGACCATCGTGCAATTGGCGCAGGACAAGCATCGGTCGGCGACATTTTGCCAGTGGGGGTGATTCAGACGTGCCAGGAGAGCATCGCGCAGATCGCCCGACTGGCCATCTATGTTCGAGGGGCCCGAAATAGAAGGGCCAGAGGGCATCGCCCGTTGGATTTTCTTGTGGACTGCTTCGATGGTCTGTTTTTTGGCCTCGAGGATTTCGGGGGTGGGTTCTTCGGATGGGAGTTGATCGAGGAGGACTTGACCGCGTCGCGAGCCGGCTTGGATCAAAAAACCGTGCGCGAATTGGGAATGGCTCGAGGGGACCAGTTCGGTCAGAGCCAGATCGTAGGTGTTTGGATTTGCGTCGGGCCCAGGAAGTTCGGGCCCGAGAAGTTCAGGCTCGGGAAGCTCGGGTCCGGTGTTCATCGAAGGGCAAAAGCAGGTGCTCGCTGCCGTGGTGCACTGGACAGCGATGACGAAGAGGCTTTTGCGTCGCAGCGCGTACTGCGAGTCGATGAAGGGTGGGGACATCAAGACACGGTCTTGGATGGCGATTGCGGCCAGTTCGCAGGCGCGTAGGCCCAGGATTGCGATCGGTTGGACGAGCTGAGGTTCGCGGGCGCTGTCGCTAGTTGGATTGGAGTCCGCTTTTTCGGGCCCAGCTTTTTCGGGGCCGGGTTTTTCGGGGCCGGGCAGGATCGAGTTGGGAGGAAAGAGGAATTGCTTGGGGGAGTGGGGTCCGAGGTTGAAGTGGAATAGTTTTTGGTTTTCCGGGGCCGAGGGAGTTTGGGTCAACTGGTACACAGCGGGAGCTTGAGAATCGCAGTATCCTCTGGGGAGTTGCCCGATCGAGGTGATTTCATCGTAGACGATTGCGTGTTGATCGAGCGTTGGCGCCAGGACGCGATAGTTTTCGCTGCGTAGGATATCGATCAGGGTTTGCAGTCGGCTCGGGGCGATCCAACGGGGAGTTCCGCAAGGTGGAGTTCCGTCGTGAGGCATTCGAAACGAATCGATGTCTGGAGGCTTGCTCGGAGGTTCGGTCATAGGACTTAGGGACTTGGGGCAAGAGAAATGGGCTGACGAGCCGGGCATGAAGCGAATCGATTTTGAACGTTTTTATTGTAGGAGATTGAACGCTCGCAAACGGCGAAATTCCTTGAAAATCATGGGTAAAACAGATAGCAAACCCCCTGCCTATCGAGGCGGATTGCGATGAGCGGAAAAGGTGTTTGGAATTATTTCCAGAAAAGCCCTTGCATGATCGGGGCTCGGTCCATATCTTTCTCATCCCTCGCTGATTGATGCCTGTGAGACACAAGTCGCCCAGGGGCCAATTGGCCTCGGAACTTGAATCGGGTTCGACGTCGAAAAGACGAAACGAACTTCGAAAAAAGTTTGAGGTAAGGGTTGACGGAAGCCGACAACAGCGGTTACCATGTCGACCCCCCAGCAACGAAAGCTGTCTGACGCGAACGAGCAAGAGTGATCTTGGTAGTACGATCGGGCAGACAAGACGCTGGGCAAAAGTTGATTGATTTGATCTTTGACAATCCGGTGGACGAGCCTTCGAGTGACACACTCTTTCGGGAGTGAGGTCGCAATTGAGTTGTTTTGAGTAGTTTTTTAAATCGGTGTCTTGTCGACCACAAGACACCAACCGGTTTCAATACCGTAGCTTAGTTAGTCATGGTCATTGAGAGATTTCGCTAGAGGTCTCTTGGTGGTCTAAGTATAAACAAGTGAAGGGTTTGATCCTGGCTCAGAATGAACGTTGGCGGCGTGGATTAGGCATGCGAGTCGCGCGATAATGTAGCAATACAGGACAGCGGCGAAAGGGAGAGGACAACATAGGAATCTGCCCTGGGGTCGGGGATAGCGTCGGGAAACTGACGGTAATACCCGATAATATCCAAGGATCAAAGGAGCAATTTGCCCCGGGATGAGCCTATGCCCCATTAGCTAGTTGGCGGTGTAATGGACCACCAAGGCTGTGATGGGTAGCTGGTGTGAGAGCACGACCAGCCTCACTGGCACTGAGACACTGGCCAGACACCTACGGGTGGCTGCAGTCGAGAATCTTCGGCAATGGACGAAAGTCTGACCGAGCGACGCCGCGTGTGGGATGAAGGTCTTCGGATTGTAAACCACTGTCGAGGGGGATTAAGGGAAACTTGAAAGAACCCTGGAGGAAGGGGAGGCTAAGCTCGTGCCAGCAGCCGCGGTAAGACGAGCTCCCCAAACGTTATTCGGTATTACTGGGCTTAAAGAGTTCGTAGGCGGCGAAGTAGGTGAGGTGTGAAAGCCCTCGGCTCAACCGAGGAACTGCGCTTCAAACCACTTTGCTAGAGGGAGATAGGGGTAAGCGGAACAGATGGTGGAACGGTGAAATGTATTGATATCATCTGGAACACCGGTGGCGAAAGCGGCTTACTGGGTCTTTTCTGACGCTGAGGAACGAAAGCTAGGGTAGCGAACGGGATTAGATACCCCGGTAGTCCTAGCCGTAAACGATGAGCACTAGTCTGAGGGACTTTCACGGTTTCTCGGACGTAGCGAAAGTGTTAAGTGCTCCGCCTGGGGAGTATGGTCGCAAGGCTGAAACTCAAAGGAATTGACGGGGGCTCACACAAGCGGTGGAGGATGTGGCTTAATTCGAGGCTACGCGAAGAACCTTATCCTAGTCTTGACATGTAGTGTTCAGAAGGTGAAAGCCTTTGGCCTAGCAATAGGCGAACTACACAGGTGCTGCATGGCTGTCGTCAGCTCTTGTCGTGAG
>QWPJ01000240.1 GCA_003671195.1 Planctomycetota bacterium | reverse complement strand
CGCTCGTTCCCGTATTTGCCTTCGACCGCACCTTCCAAAATCAGTTGGCTCAAGGAACCCTTACGGCAATCGACAACCAAGTCGATCAGACCACCGGGACGCTCCGACTCAAAGCCACCTTCGAAAACCAGGAATCGCTGCTGTTTCCGAACCAGTTTGTCAACATTCGACTGTTGGTCAAGCAGTGGAGCGATGCGATTGTGATCCCCTCGTCGGCAGTCCAACGCGGAGCGGATTTCCAGTATGTCTATGTGGTCCAGAGCGATAACGAAACCGTCGACATCGCCAAGGTCCAAGTCGCCTTCAGCGAAGCGGGACGATCGGTGATCGCCCAAGGCTTGAAGGCGGGCGATCGCGTGGTCATCGAGGGAACCGACAAGTTGCAACCCAAGGGAATGATCTCGCTGCCCGGAGCCGGTCCGAAGTCGCGATGAATATCTCGAAGCTCTTTATCCTACGCCCCATCGCGACGACGCTGTTGATGGCCGCGATCATCCTCAGCGGATCGATCGCCTATCGCCAACTCCCCGTCGCTGCGCTTCCCCAAGTCGATTACCCAACGATTCAGGTCGTCACCTTCTATCCGGGTGCAGGCCCTGAGGTGATGGTCTCCTCGGTGACGGCTCCTTTGGAAAAGCAATTCGGCCAAATCCCTGGCCTATCCCAAATGACCAGTTCGAGCACCCAAGGATGCTCGGTCATCACACTCCGATTCGTTCTGGAATTGGATATCGATGTGGCTGTCCAACAGGTGCAAGCCTCGATCAATGTTGCCTCGAACTTCCTGCCTCGAGAGCTCCCCAATCCGCCGATCTATTCCAAAGTCAATCCAGCCGATGCGCCCGTGTTGACTCTGTCGCTCTCGTCGAGCACCATTCCGCTGCCCAAGATTCAAGATCTTGCCGACACACGCTTGGCGCAGAAACTCTCCCAGGTCAAAGGGGTCGGTCAGGTCAGTGTCACCGGCGGTCAAAAACCTGCCATCCGAGTCCAAGCCAACCCGACGAGTCTGTCGGCTATGGGGCTGACGCTCGACGATCTGCGTACCGCATTGACCGCCGCGAATGTCAATCAAGCCAAAGGAAGCTTCGATGGCCCCAAGCAATCGATCATCATCGGCGCCAACGACCAACTGTTTAGCGCCGAGCAATTTCGCGAACTGATCGTCGCTTATCGCAACAACGCGCCGGTCAAGTTATCCGAGGTGGCCAACGTCATCGATGATGTCGAAAACGTGCGACAGGCCGCTTGGCGAGACACCACGCCGAGCGTTCTGCTGAACATCCAGCGACAGCCCGGTGCGAACATTATCGACGTGGTCGATCGCATCGAAGCGATGCTTCCGCAACTCAAGGAAGCCCTCCCTGCGGATCTGCAAGTCGATGTCTTGACCGACCGGACGACGACCATCCGAGCCTCGGTCGAAAGCGTTCAGCACGAGCTGTTGTTGACCATTGGGCTGGTCGTTCTGGTCATCTACTCGTTCCTCCACAGTTTCCGAGCCACCATCATCCCCAGTGCGGCGGTTCCTCTGTCGATTGTGGGGACCTTTGGGATCATGTACTTGATGGGTTATACGCTCAACAATCTGACCCTCATGGCGCTGACGATTTCCACAGGGTTTGTCGTCGATGATGCGATCGTCATGATCGAGAACATCATGCGGTACGTCGAAGACGGCATGGACCCGCTCCCGGCATCCCTCAAAGGTGCGTCGGAGATCGGCTTTACCATCGTGTCCTTGAGCGTCTCGCTTGTGGCTGTATTGATTCCACTGCTGTTTATGGGGGATGTCATCGGCAGGCTTTTCCGCGAATTTGCCGTGACGCTCAGCGTGACGATTTTTGTATCGGCAATCGTCTCCTTGACACTCACACCGATGATGTGCGCACTGCTGCTAAAAACCATCCCCAAGCACGTCGGCAGCAGTCGCGATCACGGCACGCAAGGCTGGTTATTCATCGGCTTGCTGCGGTTCTACGAAACGACCCTGAGGTGGACCCTCAAGCACCAAGGCTTGACCATGTTGGTCTTTCTAGCCACCCTTGCGGCTACGGTTTTTCTTTACATTCAAGTCCCCAAAGGGTTCTTTCCCATCCAGGATACCGGAGTGATCCTAGGCATCACGCAGAGCGATCAAGACACGTCGTTTGCACGGATGAAAGACAAACAAGCCGAACTCAATGCCGTTCTTTGCGCCGATCCGGCCGTAGAGAGCATCGCAAGTTTCATCGGTATCGATAGCATCAACCTGACGCTCAACAGCGGCCGGATTCAGATCAACCTTAAACCCCATCACGATCGCCACGAATCGATCCAAAAGGTCATGGCGAGACTCTCGCAAAATGCCTCTGCGGTCTCAGGGATCCAACTGTTCATGCAACCGGTACAAGACCTTTCGGTCGAGTCGCGCGTCTCGCGTACTCAGTACCAGTACTCCCTCGAGACACCCGATCCAGAGCAACTCAACGAGTGGGTACCCAAACTCGTCTCGAAACTCAAAGATCGACCTGAACTCCAAGACGTCGCCAGCGACCAAGCCGTCTTGGGCCGCGAAGCCAAGCTCATCATCGATCGCGACACAGCCTCCCGTCTAGGCGTTACCCCCTTGATTATCGATGATGCTCTCTACAACGCCTTCGGACAACGCCAAGTCTCGACGATCTTCACCCAGCTCAATCAATACCGCGTCGTTTTGGAAGTGGCTCCCGAGTTTCGCGATTCTCTGAGCGATATCGGAGCCCTCTACGTCAAAACCAACACGGGCCGAACCGCACCCCTGGATTCGCTCACGAATATCGAATACCAAAATGCTCCCCTTGCGATCAACCACCAAGGCCAATTTCCCGTCGTGACCGTCTCTTTCAACGTCGCCCCAGGAGTCTCGCTCGGTCAAGCCGTCGAGGCGGTCGAAAAAACCGTCCGCGAAATCCAGATGCCCGCCGGAATCGCACGCTCATTCCAAGGTTCCGCTGAAGCGTATCAGAGGTCCCTCTCGACGACCCCATTGCTGATCCTCGCCGCATTGATCACCGTCTATATCGTCCTAGGAGTCCTCTACGAAAGCTTTGTCCATCCGCTGACGATCCTCTCGACACTCCCATCGGCAGGGCTAGGTGCACTCGTCGCCCTGATCCTGTTTCGCCTGGATTTGAGCATCATCGCTCTGATCGGAATCATCTTGCTCATCGGTATCGTCAAAAAGAATGCGATCATGATGATCGACTTTGCGTTGGAAGCCCAACGCAATCAGGGACTCCAAGCCGAGGATGCGATCTTTCACGCCTGCTTGCTGCGGCTCAGACCGATCTTGATGACCACCATGGCCGCACTGCTCGGGGCTGTTCCACTTGCCTTCAGCGGCGGCGTCGGCTCCGAAATCCGACAACCCCTGGGCATCTGCATCATCGGGGGATTGATCTTCAGCCAAGCCCTGACCCTCTATACCACACCGGTGATCTACCTTTGGTTCGATGCCCTCGGACGAAGGAAAGGAAAACCCGAGGTATCATGAGCATCCATGGACCGAATTTTTCAGAAGCCTTCATCCGTCGCCCCGTCGGCACGACCCTTCTGACCGTCGCGATCACCCTCTCGGGCTTGATCGGGTACTTTCTGCTCCCGGTCGCGCCGTTACCCCAAGTTGAATTCCCGACCATTTCCGTCGGTGCCAACCTCCCGGGAGCCAGCCCTGAGACCATGGCCTCTGCGGTCGCTACACCGCTCGAAAGAAGCCTAAGCCGGATCGCCGGGGTCACCGAGATGACCTCCAATAGCACCCTAGGGGCGACCTCGATCACCCTTCAGTTCGAACTCGACCGCGATGTGAATGCTGCGGCAAGAGAAGTCCAGGCGGCGATCAACGCGGCTCGAAGCCAATTGCCCCCAACACTTCCCAACAACCCCTCTTACCGTAAGGTCAACCCCGCCGACTCGCCCATCATGCTCCTGACGTTGGTCTCGGAGATTTACTCCAAGCCTCAAATGTATGAGTTGGCCTCGACCCTCGTCCAACAAAAGCTCTCCCAAATCAATGGAGTCGGACAGGTCTTTGCGACCGGAGCCTCGAATCCTGCCGTTCGAATCGAACTCAATCCCAACGTCCTGAATCAAATGCAGATCGGACTCGAGGACGTACGAGCCGCGATCGGTACCTCGAATGCCAATCGCCCAAAAGGTGTGATCGAGGAAGGCCCAGTGCAGTGGTCCCTCAATACCACCGACCAGTTGATGACCGCTGAAGATTACCGTCCATTGATGATCGCTTATCGCAACGGTGCACCCGTCCGACTGGCCGATGTAGCCAAGGTCACCGATTCGCTCGAAGACATTCGGAACTTTGCACTCGCCGATGGACGACCCTCGATCAGCGTGCTGATCTTTCGACAGCCAGGCGCGAACATTATCCAGACCATCGAGAACGTCAAATCGGTCTTGCCCCAACTAAGATCGCAGTTGCCCGCGGCCATCGATCTGGATATCGGAATGGATCGATCCACGACGATCCGAGCCTCACTGCTGGAAGTCCAAAAAACACTGCTGATCAGCATTTTGCTGGTGATCGTCGTGGTCTATCTGTTTCTTCGAGACATCCGAGCGACGATCGTCCCGACCATCGCTGTTCCGGTCTCGCTCATCGGGACCTTTGGCGTGATGTACCTGCTCGGCTATAGCCTCGACAACCTCTCGCTCATGGCCCTGACGATCTCGACAGGCTTCGTCGTCGACGATGCGATCGTCGTAACCGAGAACATTAGTCGCTATCTGGAAAAGGGACTCAAGCCCCTCGATGCGGCCATCAAAGGGGCAGGTGAAATCGGATTTACCGTCGTCTCGATCACCCTCTCGCTGATCGCCGTGTTCATCCCGATCCTGCTGATGCGAGGTGTTATCGGACTGCTGTTGCAAGAGTTCGCAGTGACTCTTTCAATCGCAATTCTCATCTCGCTGGTTATCTCCCTGACGACGACACCGATGCTTTGCGCCCTGCTGCTCAAACCCCATCGCGTCGACGAAAATTCCAATCGCTATTGGATGGAGAATGCTTACGGGCGTATCCTGGATGTGGTTCTGAAGTTTCCAGGCTGGACCATGATCGCCCTGACCCTGATCGTGGCGTTCAACGGCTACCTCTATGTCAAAGTCGCCAAAGGATTCTTTCCCCAACAAGACACAGGTCGACTCGTCGGCAACATCGTGGCCGATCAAGGAACCTCCTTCCAAGCCATGGTGGACCTTTGTGAAAAATTCGCTAAAGCAGTCAGTGACGAACAAGCCATCGATCGCGTGCTGGTCTCGACCGGGGGAGGTGGGCCCGGGGGAGGCGGAACAAACAACGCGAGAATGTTTGTGACCCTCAAACCCCTGGATCAACGCGAACAGACCATCGATGAACTCCTTGCTGCAATCCGCAAGAAAACTTCCGGAATCAGCGGTGCAAACCTGTTCATGCAAGCCGTTCAGGACCTTCGGATCGGCGGACGACCCTCGGGTGCCCAATTCCAATACACACTTCGCGGCGGCGATCTGAAAGAACTCAACGAATGGACCCTCAAACTCATCTCGGCGATGAAAAAGATCCCCGAAATCACCGATGTCAACACCGACCAGCAAGACAAAGGGCAACTCTCCCGATTGGTGATCCACCGTGACCTTGCCGCAGTCCTCGGGCTCGATATCGCGACGATCGACAACACCCTCTACGATGCCTTCGGACAACGGCCCGTCTCGACAATCTACCTCCCGTTGAACCAACGCCGCGTTGTCATGACCCTCGAAAGGGATTACGTCAAAGGTCCCGAGTCCCTCAAAAGCATCTACATCCGAACCCGAAACAACACCCAAGTCCCCTTGCAGGATCTCTACTCCCTCGAAAGCAGGAATACCTCCCTGTCGGTGGCGCACTCAGGACTGTTCCCATCGTCGACGATCTCCTTTAATCTCAGCCCCGGCAGCGCCCTCGGGGACGTCGTTCCTATCATCAAATCCGCAAGCTCCGAAATCGGAATGCCATCGAGCATCCAAGGGAACTTTCAGGGGACCGCCCAAGCCTTCCAAGACTCCCTTTCGAACCAACCCCTGTTGATCCTCTCGGCCCTCGTGGCCGTCTACCTAGTCCTAGGCATCCTCTACGAAAGCTTGATCCACCCGATCACCATCCTCTCGACCCTCCCCTCGGCCGGCGTCGGTGCGATCCTCGGCCTGATCCTCTTCCGTATGGAACTGAACATCATCGGCATGATCGGGATCCTCCTGCTGATCGGAATCGTCAAGAAAAACGCCATCATGATGATCGACTTTGCCATCGCTCTGCGCAAAGACCGTGGCTGGGGAGCCCGCGAAGCGATCCACGAAGCCTGCTTAAGGCGTTTTCGTCCTATCACCATGACCACCCTGGCTGCAATCCTCGGCGGAATCCCCCTGGCTCTCGGACACGGCGACGGTGCAGAACTGCGTCAGCCACTCGGGATCGCAATCGTCGGCGGCCTGATCGTCAGCCAGTTCGTTACCCTCTTTACCACCCCGGTGATCTATCTGTACATGGACCGCTTATTGACCTTTTTTCAATCGAGCAAATCGACCCGACCTGTGGTAGAATCCAACCTTCCCGCACCCTATCCCCTCCCTTCCCAAGGAATGTAATCGATGAGCCAGTCCTCCCGCCGCAACTTCCTCAAGCGCTCCGCTCAAACCACTGCCGCCGTCGCGTCGGTACCCTACTGGTCCTGGTCCGAAAAGACCCTTGCGGCCAGCTCCCAAGATCGCATGAAAATCGGCTGCATCGGCCTGGGTGGAATGGGCACCGGTGACGCCCATGACCACAACCGCTTCGGCGACATCGTCGCGGTCTGCGACGTCGACGCCAACCATCGCGAACGCGCCCGAAACGACGAAAAGATCGGTAAAGGCAAAGCCGAATCTTTCGAAGACTACCGCAAAGTCCTCGACAACAAAGAGATCGAAGTCGTCAGCATCGTCACACCTGACCACTGGCATACCAAAATCGCCATCGAAGCCCTGCAAGCCGGCAAGCACGTCTTCTGCCAAAAACCACTGACCCTGACCCTGGCCGAAAACCTCGCCATCCGCGCTGCGTGCAAGGCCAACCCCAAACTCGTCTTCTTCATCGGAACCCAACAACGCTCCGACCGCCGACTCTTCATGCGAGCCGTCAATCTGGTCCACCAAGGACTCCTGGGTGATATCAAGAAAATCACATGCGGAATCAACGGCAGCCCCACCGGTGGACCCTTCGCCAAAGCCGCCCCACCGGCAAACCTCAACTGGGACATGTGGCTCGGACAAGCCCCCAAAGTCGACTACATCCAACAGCGATGCCACAATGACTTCCGCTGGTGGTACGAATACTCCGGCGGAAAATTCACCGACTGGGGAGCACACCATATCGATATCGCCCTATGGGCAACCAAAATGACCGAACAAGGATCCGGACCGGTCGAAGTCGATGGCACCGATTGCAAACACCCCGTCGAGATGAAAGACGGCCAAACACTCGCCGACGACCGTTTCAATACCTCGAACGATTTCAATATCGTCCATACATTCGCCAACGGAATGGAAATCCATGTCACGAGCCGAGGCGATAACGGATTGCTCATCGAAGGCTCCAAAGGTCGTATCTTCGTCAACCGCGAGAGGATCACCGGCAAGCCCATCGAAGAGCAATGGGATAAAGACGTCTACGGCGATGAGCAACTCCAAGCCCTCTACAAAGGCAAACCCCACGAAGGGCACAAAGCCAACTTCTACCGATGCATCCGCGAAGGTGGATTGCCAGTCTCGGATGTTTACTCCCACCTCCAAACCATGAACCTTTGCCACCTGTCGGCCATCTCCGGTCGACTCGCTCGCAAAATCCGTTGGAACGCAGCCACCGAAAAAATCGAAGGTGACGAGCTCGCCGCCTCGATGCAAGCTCGAGCCCAACGCGCAGGCTTCGAAATCCCCAAAGTCGGCTAACGCCATGAAACTTGCAAAGACTCGATTTCCAACTCTCGGCTGGCTCACAGGGCTCATCCTGCTTGCCAGCCGTTTGGCTTTTGTACAAGACCTATCGCTTGCACAAGAGATATCACCGGCGCCAAAATCCGCGATCGAACCGGACTTCGCCTCGCAAATCAAACCCATCCTAGCCAACCACTGCTGGAGTTGCCACGGACCTGACGAGCAAGCCCGCAAGGCGGATCTGCGTCTCGATCGTCGCGACGATGCCCTGGCCTCGGTCGCCTTCGTTCCAGGCAACGCCTCGGAAAGCTCCCTCATCGCGCGCGTCGAATCGAACGATCCCCACGAGCAAATGCCCCCGCCGGAGTTCAAGAAACCGCTATCGCTCCAAGATCGCCAACTCCTCAAGGCTTGGATCGACGCAGGAGGTAAATATTCGCAACACTGGGCATTCACTCCACCGAAAATCAGCAATCTAGAAATCAACAATCTAGCGAACCCTGCTGCGACGAATCCAACCGGGACGAACCCAACCGGAACGAACAACACCGCCCATCGGATCGATGCGCTAGTGGCTCGCGAACTTGAAAACCATGGAGTGAAACCCTCTGGACCCGCCGACCCGGCAACCCTCCTGCGCCGAGCAAGCTTGGACCTGACCGGACTGCCACCGACGATCGAAGAACTCGATGCGTTTTTGAAAGACCCCTCCGAGGAAGCTTACGAATCGGCCATTGATAGACTCCTCCAAAGCGATGCTTATGCCGAACGGATGGCATCCCAATGGCTCGACCTAGCTCGCTATGCCGATACCAATGGCTACAACAATGATGAAGATCGCCAAATGTGGCCTTGGCGCGACTGGGTCATCCAGGCCTTTCGCAACAACATGCCCTACGATCAATTCATCACCGAACAACTCGCAGGGGATTTGCTCCCAGAGGCCAACTTGCAACAACAGGTCGCCACCGGATTTCTCAGAAACCAAGGTCACAACACCGAAGGAGGTATCATCCAAGAAGAGTACCGCGTCGAGTATGTGGCCGATCGTGTCCACACCGTCGCGACGGTATTCCTCGGCCTTTCGATGCAGTGCGCCCGATGCCACGACCACAAAGTCGACCCGATCTCCCAAGCCGAATACTACCGCTTCTTCTCCCTGGTCAATAACCTCGAAGAGAAACAAGCCAGCTACAGCAACTTCGTCGGCGCTGAACCCTTTGTGCGCGTCCCCACCGTGGAACTCATCGAACAAAAGAATCGACTCAACGCCCAACTCGAACCGATCCGAGCCCAAATCGACTCCAAGGAACAGCAACTCGAAAACACCTTTACCGCCTGGGTCGCTGCAAACTCCGATGCGACGATCCAAAAGAGCTTAGGCACCACCCAAATCGACTACGCCGATTTCGAACCCGCCACCGAACCCGCCACCGAACCCGCCACCGAATCTACCTTAACTGCAACTTGGTCCAACCCTGAGTCGTTGACCCGAGAACTCGGAAAAATCGGCTCGGCTGCCACGCTCGAACCGGGGCGTTTTTTAATCTCCAATTCACTCGGTAAACTCGATTCGGATCGCCCTTTCTCCATCAGCCTATGGGTCCGTGTACCGACGCTCGGAAGCATGGCAATCCTGTCTCGCATGGACGAAGCGATGAACTTCCGAGGCTACGACATGCTGCTGGTCAACGGCAAGATCGAAGTCCATCTGGTCGATCAGTGGCCCAGCAACGCGATCAAAATCAGCTCCCATCAGACCATCACGCCCAACCAATGGCATCACATAACACTCACCTACGATGGATCCAAGAAAGCCGCCGGCGCAAGTCTGTTCATCGACGGCAAAGCGACCAAGTTCGATGTTCCAAACAATAACCTGACCGGCTCGCTGACCACAGACAAACCGTTCCACCTAGGCCTGCGTGAAAAGTCGCTCCCCTTTACCGGTTCGATCGATGAACTGCGAATCTTCGAGGGAGCACTGACTCCCTCCGATGTCCAACGATTGGCTCAGTTGCAGCCCCTCGAACCCCAATCGAACTGGGTCCGTAAGCCTTGGGCGGATTGGACCGAGGATCAACGCATTCTAGCCAAAGACTTAACCCGCAAGACCATCGATCCCGAGCATGCCAAGCTTCTAAACCAAGCTACCGAGATTCAAAACAAGATCCGAGATATCGATCAGTCCGCACCCGCAGTCATGGTCATGCGAGACATGAACCCTCCGCGAGAAACTTTTATCCTCAAACGCGGACAGTACGACCAACCGACCACCAAGGTCCAGCCGGGGATCCCAGAGGCTCTGCGAAGCGACCCCATCGAACACCCGAGCAATCGTCTTCAATTGGCACAATGGCTTACCCACCCAACAAACCCTCTGACGGCCCGCGTCGCCGTCAATCGCCTCTGGGAGCAATGCTTCGGTACCGGACTGGTCCGTACCAGCGAAGACTTTGGTGGGTCCGGCGAGTACCCCTCTCATAGAGAACTGCTCGACGCCCTGGCCATCGATTTCGTCGAAAACCGATGGGACATCCGCCAAATGCTCAAACAGATCGCAATGAGCAAAACCTACCGGCAAACGTCTCGACTGACCCCGGAACTCAAACTCCAAGATCCTGAAAATCGATGGTTGACTCGCGGCCCACGCCACCGTCTATCTGCCGAAACCATCCGCGACAATGCCCTGGCCATCAGCGGCCTTCTGAACCGCAAACTCGGTGGCCCTAGCGTCAAACCCTATCAACCCGATGGACTTTGGGAGGACGTTACCGTCGAACGCAGAGGCAAGTACGTTGCCGATACCGCAGAAGGTCTCTTTCGACGAGGCATGTACACCTTCTGGAAAAGGACCTGCCCACCCCCTTCCATGGTCAGTTTCGATGCCCCAAACCGAGAGGTTTGCGTCGCGAGGCGATCGCGCACCAACACGCCCACCCAAGCCTTGGTGCTGCTGAACGATCCGACCTATGTCGAAGCGGCTCGGGTTTTCGCAAGCGATATCCTCAGAACCGGCGGGGCCGACGATCTGATGCGGTTGAACTATGCCTATCGCAAAGCCATCGCAAGGCAGGTACTCCCAGAAGAGATCCCCCCGCTGAAGGAACTCCTCGACTTGGCCAAGTCGGAGTTTCTTCAAGATCCGCATCGCACAACCGCATTCCTGAGCGTCGGTACCCTACCCCCCGCCTCGGAATTGAACCCCAGCGAACTTGCGGCCTGGACCGTCGTGTGCAGCGCCATTCTCAATCTCGACGAAACCATCACCAAATACTAGCTCCCCGAAATACTAGCCACCCGAACCCAAAGCTCCCAAGCGACATGGAATCCGAACTACCCTCCCTTGCGTTCGATTCACGAAGAGCGTTCCTCAAACACTCGGCGATCGGTACCGTCGCGCTTGCGCAACTGCTCGGAATCGATCGACGCGCTTCTGCGGCCCCCCAAGACCCAGTCGCCAGCCCCGCAGTCGCCAACCACCAGACCCACTTTGCGCCCATGGCCAAACGGGTCATCTACCTGTTCCAGTCCGGCGGCCCCTCGCAGCTAGAGCTCATGGACTATAAACCCAAGCTCAAGGAATACCACGGAAGCGAACTGCCCGAGAGCATACGAAACGGCCAACGTCTCACCGGCATGACATCCGGACAAAAGAGCTTTCCCGTCGTCGCTCCCAAATTCCAATTCCATCAAGTCGGCAGCAATGGGGCTTGGTTCAGCGAACTCTTACCCCATACCGGGGCCATGGCCGATGATCTGTGCATCGTCCGATCGATGAACACCGAAGCGATCAATCACGACCCGGCGATCACCTTCATGCAGACCGGATCCCAGCAACCCGGCAGACCCTCGCTCGGATCGTGGCTCAGCTACGGTCTAGGTAGCGAAGCCGAGGACTTGCCCGCCTTCGTCGTGATGATCTCGCACGGAACCGGTAAAGACGCCAACCAAGGCCTCTTAGATCGTCTCTGGGGAAGCGGCTTTCTGCCATCGAGCCACCAAGGGGTCAAATTCCGAAGTGGCTCCGAACCGGTCCTCTACCTGAGCGATCCGCCCGGGATGCCTAGAAGCCTGCGACGAGGGATGCTCGATCAGATTTCAAAACTCAATGATCTCGAATTCCATCGGGAACAAGACCCTGAAATCCTCTCGCGAATCG
>QWPJ01000206.1 GCA_003671195.1 Planctomycetota bacterium | reverse complement strand
CCGCTTGGCTGCCAGGATCGCTTCACGTAGCTTCGGATCGTGGAAGGCTTGCAATGCCGTGGCCATCTGCTCTCGCTCGACCTCGACGACCTGCGGCTCGGTCGGCTCGGGTGGTTCTCCGTTGGGGCCTTCGGGGACGTTGAACTTGTCCACGGCCAACTCGGTGTTCACATCCGGGTCGATGCTCTTGAGAAGTCCCGCACTGAGTTCAGCGAGCGTTTTCCCACCCGATGCCTTCTGAATGGCCGCTTGTTGGAGCGGGTCGACCTCCTGATCGAGCCTGGAGAGTCGTGACGCGAGCGTAGACACGATATCGTCACCGGCAGCTCCCGCTGCAACGAGATTGAGAATCTTGTCGAGCGGCACCGATGGCTTGCGGTCCATCGGCTTGGTCGCGGACTTTTCGTCCTCGCACACTCCCACGGCATCGACGATGACAAAGTGTGTCTTGTGCTTGGCGTCAGGCGTGACGCTTTGCAAGACATCGGGGTCCACCACCCGGCAACCTCGGCCCTTCATCTGCTCGAAGTAGCCCAGCGAGCGGATATTCCGCATGAAGATCAGGCATTCGAGCGGCTTGACGTCGGTCCCCGTGGCGATCATGTCGACCGTGACAGCGATGCGAGGAAAATACGAGTTGCGAAACTCGGACAAGAGTTCGTCGGGTTTCTTGCCAGTGCTTTTCGAAGTGATCTTTTGGCAGAAATCGTTCCCCTTGCCGAAATCTTCCCGCAGGATACGCACGATGTCTTCCGCGTGCAAATCGGTCTTGGCAAAGACTAGCGTTTTGGGAACCTCGGTACGGCCCGGAAAGATTTCCGGCAACTTGTCTTTGAACGTGCGGACCACCAGCCGGATTTGATTCTCCGACACCACGTCCCGATCGAGCTGGTTGGCAGTGTACGTCAGGTCGTCATCGAGCTCTTTGTACTTCTTGCCCTTGGTGCGGCGGTCCCGGTGCGGCACGAAGACTCCCGGCTCACGAGCGAGCATGGCCCCCTCCTTGGTGATCTTCGTTTCGATGCGATACACGTCGTAGCCGACGTTGACGCCATCGACCACGGCCTGTTCGTGGGCGTAGTCCTGGACCAAATTGCTTCCGAAGAATCCAATGGTCTGTTTGGTCGGCGTGGCCGTCAGGCCGATGAGGGACGCGTCGAAGTATTCGAGGACTTGGCGCCAGATGTTGTAGATGCTGCGGTGGCATTCATCGACCACGATGAAGTCGAACATCTCGATAGGAATCTTGGGGTTGTAGACGACTGGCAGCGGCTCTTTGAAAAGCGAATTCTCCGTCTCGAACAGCGAGCCTTCTTCGTTCTCTTCCTGGAAGTCTTCCTCGCCCTTGAGCATCGAGTAGAGCCGCTGGATCGTCGTGATGCAGACCTTCGCCGCCGGAGCGATGGTGTTCTTCTTCAAATGTTGAACGCTGTACTCCTCGGTGAACTTGTAGCCGTTGACAGGACTGACGAACTGTTGGAACTCGTTGAGTGTTTGTTTGCCCAGGTTGTTTCGATCCACCAGGAAAAGGATCCGTTTGGCATCGGCGTACTTGACGAGCCGGTAGCAGAAATTGACGGCGGTGAAGGTTTTGCCGCTGCCGGTCGCCATCTGGATGAGCGCACGGGGCTTGTTCAAGGCTAGCGATTTTTCGAGATTGCGTATGCTATCGATTTGCACCTTCCAAAGATTGCCCGTATTCAATTCCGGCATCTCTTGGAGACGCCCCCGGACCTGCTTGTCGAGGTTGACGAGACGGATCAATTCCTCTGGGCGGTGAAAGGTAAATACCAGCCGACTGCGGGCATCGGGCTCCTTGCGATTGGTGAATCGGCATTCGGTGCCGGTCGACTCATAAGCAAATGGGAGGGGGACTTCCCAATTCGGGAGCGATTTCGGCAGACCAATCGAGTATTTGGTGGATTGCTCGGCGACACCCATGAGCCCGAAACCTTCGGGTTTTGCTTCGACGCTGCCGATCGCTTTCGCGTGAGCGTATAGCAAGTAGTCGGCGAATCCCGTTTTGAGCGGAAATTCACGCACGGCAACACCGAGCCCAGCGGTGATGTGGATCTGCGCATAGTCTTGCACGATCCAGCCGGCTTGTTCAAGCTGCCGGTCGATCTGCTGTCGAGCTTTCTGTTCGGGCGTCACGCTACGTTATCCACCTACGGTGGGTTGGAGTGTCTCTTTGCTAGCATTTGGAACTCGCTAAACATTATCAGCTTTTGTAATTCTTGCCAATTAGACGGAGGGCGAAATTGCATTGGCGATTGGGAATATCCAGCGTTTTGCGAAATGGACCCCAAGAGCAAATGACACGAAACGCGTCGACAAAACGCGGGGACAGTCCCCGCGTTTTGTCACCGGATCGTTCGCCCCAAAGGGGCAAAATGAAATAGCCCAGGGTAGAGCGAAGCGCCACCCTGGGTCGTACGCGATCGCCCTGGGTACGCCGACGCCCCAATTCGCCAAAGCCCTGAAAGGGCGAAACATGCTCGCATTGATTGACGCGCCGCCGGTTCCGCCCTTTCAGGGCTAGCGAAAATCGTCGCGTACCGAATCCCAGGGCGGCGCTTCGCTTTGCCCTGGGCTATCACCTTGCGCCCCGTTGGGGCACAGGACCATCGGGCAAACGCCATCCCAAATAACCCACCATAACCTGGATCGCCTGCTATTTGCAATCAACACCGATCCGCAACCGGATCGTTCGCCCCAACGGGGCTT
Organism: Planctomycetota bacterium; assembly: GCA_003671195.1. Classification (GTDB taxonomy): domain Bacteria; phylum Planctomycetota; class Planctomycetia; order Pirellulales; family Pirellulaceae; genus JBKCUI01. The sequence continues at coordinate 33,229 of QWPJ01000206.1, read as the reverse complement.
AATGAGATAGCCCAGGGTAGAGCGCAGCGCCACCCTGGGTCGTACGCGATCGCCCTGGGTACGCCGAAGCTCCGATTCGCCAAAGCCCTGAAAGGGCGAAACATGTGCGCATTGATTGACGCGCCGCCGGTTCCGCCCTTTCAGGGCTTGGGTTGTTTCGTGCGTACCGAATCCCAGGGCGGCGCTTCGCTTTGCCCTGGGCTATCCCCTTGCGCCCCGTTGGGGCATAAAACCATCGAGCTTCGTTGAATGAACCATCGATTCCTGCGCCCCGTTGGGGCATAAGACCATCGGGCTTCGTTCAATGAACCCGCGATCCCTTGCGCCCCGTTGGGGCATAAGACCATCGGGCAAACGCCATCCCGAATAACCCACCGCAACTTGGATCGCCTGCAATGTGCAACCAACACCGATCCGTTACCGGATCGTTCGCCCCAAAGGGGCATAATGAGATAGCCCAGGGTAGAGCGAAGCGCCACCCTGGGTGCGTTAGATACGCCGCCGCGTCAATTCGCCAAAGCCCTGAAAGGGCGAAACATAACGCATTGATTGACGCACCGCCGGTTCCGCCCTTTCAGGGCTAGCGAAAATTGTCGCGTACCGGATCCCAGGGCGGCGCTTTGCTTTGCCCTGGGCTATCACCTTGCGCCCCGTTGGGGCATAAAACCATTGGGCAAACGCCATCCTTGAAAAAAACTTGGGACATTCCCCGAGTTTTTTAATTGCTCTGGTCCCAATGCAATATGACGCGATGTGAAAAATCGTTTTAATGAATTGGCGGACTGGCAAACGTTTTCCGGAGTCGCCTATCAGACCGCTGGTCGAGGAATAATCTGGAATGAACACTGGCGTATCGGATAGATAATGTTACCGATCTTAAGCGTTCTTTCTCCAAACAGAGCAAATGCGAAGTAATTGCCAGCGTTCTCTGTACTACTCACTGGAGGGTGTGCTAGTACTTTGAACCCGCTTTCCTGATAATCGACGATGTCATTTCGATTAAGCTCTCCAGGCCCCATGTAGTGTGTTCCCTTAGTTTGTAGGAGCCGAATTCCGTTGCTCAAACGCCGATAGACTGTCCGTGGGTGTATGCCAGTTTCTTCGGAAATCTCTTTTACTGACTTGCCATCCAACGCTGCTTCGATTACGGATCCAACCGCGACAGATAGCTTCCGTAGGTTGTATTTTAAGTCAATTAAGTCATCCTGCGTGAACTTCGGGTCAGCAACCGGCTTTTCGTATTTGCGTCGATTTTTTTCATACGCCCTTGCGATTCGCTTTCGCACGCGAGATATCAAGGTACTCAATTTAGAAGGTGACTCCTTTTCAGAGAGAATCTCCAGAACAATCATGGATGCCATTTCTTCGCGCTCAACGTCAAGCTTCCTAGCCAGCGAAATAATCCATTGCAGATCTCTAGGCTCGAAGCTGATACCTTTCTGCAAACAAAGGTCGGCGAGAACGTCTAGCTCAAGTCCTAGGGGGTACATCTAACTTCCAAACAATAATGTGCGATTCGATCCAGTTCGCCTCAAACCACACTTCCACACTGTCCATAACTCCGTCAATTATAGTCCATTGGGTTTTGTCGCTATGGCGAAAACTCCAAGGTGGTTTCTTGTGCTTCACGACGTATAGTAACGCTCGGACTTTATCAACAATGCCTGATTGTAGCCACTTATTCCAGTGCTTCCCCAGTTCCTTTGAAAACTCGAGCCACATCTCCGGATCGAATTCCACTGAAAGTTTTTCTTCGACTGCGAGCCCTTCAAGCCACTTTAGAAGCCGACCGGCAGCCTCGTCTCCGTAGACTTGTCGGAATTTAGCAAACTCCGATTGCGCAGACCTCTTGAAGTGAACTGTTGCCATTACTGCACGGAGTTCCCGTCAATGTCAACGATCCCTTCGCTTGAACGCGAGAGAAGCTCATCTAGGATTTCTGGCCTACCGGCTAACCTGTGCAATATCCTGTCGTACAAATCAGCACGAAGCTGTTCGCTTGATACGACACCACCGATGACTTCATTGTCGTCGAGAATTACTGCTCCGCTTCCGTGCGCCTTGCTCCGCAATTGCTCCACAAACCGCTTGTAGGCGACTTCGTCTTTGAATAGATCACGGCATTTATCGAGTGCCATAACGCTCATTTCAATTCCCCTTTTCTTGGCGACCACTGGGTGCATTCCGGTTACATCCCGGTTGCGACTCCATCAGTAAGGGACAGCTCGTCTCCCTTTTTTGTCAAACAATAATCAAACCGCATGGAAGACGTAAGTCCTTTTCGGGAATAGCTTTGCGTTCGGTTGAACCCAGATTGCAGGCGAAAAGCCCCGAGATTTTTTCGGAAAATTGGCACGGCCGCTCGAAAACGCTCCCACAAATCATCACGCCGCACCCCGGTGCTACTGCGTAAGTGTACAGGAGCCTTGAAGTGGCCCCCATTATTCGGACCACGGGCAGCCCCGCATTTGATAGCGGCCGCCGGTCGTTTTCGACCCCGTGCGATCGAACAGCGGGAGCGATGCACATTCCAAATTAAAAAAACCGGGGATAGTCCCCGAGTTTTTTTGATCGTGAATAACCCACCATAACTTGGGTCGCCTGCAATGTGCAATCAACACCGATCCGCAACCGGATCGTTCGCCCCAACGGGGCATAATGAGATAGCCCAGGGTAGAGCGAAGCGCCACCCTGGGTCGTACGCGATCGCCCTAGGTAAGCCGACGCCCCAATTCGCCAAAGCCCTGAAAGGGCGAAACATAACGCATTGATTGACGCACCGCCGGTTTCGCCCTTTCAGGGCTTGGGTCGTTTCGTGCACACGAATCCCAGGGCGGCGCTTCGCTTTGCCCTGGGCTATCCCCTTGCGCCCAGTTGGGGCTTAGTACCGGTGGGGCATAAAACCATCGGGCTTCGTTCAATGATCCATCATGTCGCTACCCTGGGTAGGGTTGGGTATGCCATCCTACCGTTCGCCCAAGATCTAAAAAACTCGGGGACAGTCCCCGAGTTTTTGGGTGTTTATCCTGCTCGGGCCCAAACGCCGCTTCCTGGCGGGATTCGTCAAATCTCCCAACCTCTGGCGCTGGTTGGCTCACGGGGTCGCTAAATGGTATCATCTCAGTCGTTGCGGATTCCTAATTCTCAACCCCTCCCCCCCCCATCTAGTCCTCCCGAACCTTTCCCCCCTAGTCTCTGTGACATAGGCTCTGTGAACACCATGGTGCTTCGATCCTCGCTGCTGTTGATCTCGCTTTGGTCAACCTGGTGCTCTTGGTGTATCGGACAAGAATCACCGCCCCCTGGCTTCGCCCATACCATCGATCTTGGAAACCGCAGGGAACTGTTTGTCGACCGGTTTTTGATCGAGTCCCTCGACGGTCTGTCTCATAAACTCCATGAGCCCAAAGCGACCGAACCCATGGAACAACCGGCCGACCCTATGGAGTACGGGACGATCATTCAGGACGGTCCCCTTTTCCGTATGTACACCCGCGATGGCCGTGGGGCACGATTCGACGGAGATCAGACCGAGGTCACCCGATACTGCGAAAGCAAGGATGGAATCCATTGGACCAAGCCGAACCTGGGACTTATCCAAGTCGATGGATCCAATGAAAACAATGTCGTCTTGAGCGAAGCTCCGTTTTGCCACAACTTTGCACCCTTTCTCGATGAGAATCCAGTCGCGCCCAAAGAGGCACGCTTCAAGGCTCTCGCCGGAACGGTCAAATCCGGATTGGTCGCGTTCCAATCCGCAGATGGCATCGCCTGGTCAAAGATCCGCAATGAACCGGTGATTCAATACACCAAAGAGTACGCATTCGACTCTCAAAACGTCGCGTTCTGGTCCGTCCACGAAGGGCTCTACGTGTGCTACTTCAGGCACTTCCTCGACGGCAAACTGCGTTCGATCTGCCGCACAACCTCCAAAAACTTTATCGATTGGACCGAACCCATCGCGATGCGCCCCAATTTGCCCAATGAGCATCTCTACACTTCGTTGACTCACCCTTACTTTCGCGCCCCACATATCTATATCGCAACCCCCACACGCTTCTTTCCCAATCAAGGGGATCGCACGGACATTCTCTTCATGTCCGCAAGAGGTGACCAACCCTTCGATCGGACGTTTCGCCAAGCGTTCCTTCGGCCAGGTTTGGATGGCGATCGGTGGGGAAACCGCGCGAACTATGCCGCTTGGCATATCGTCCAGACCAGCGATAGCGAAATGTCCCTCTACACGACCCCTTTTCGGCGATTCACTCTGCGACTCGATGGATTCGCCTCGATCCACGCCGATGCCGATGCAGGACGGATGACATCCAAGGTCTTTACAATGGCTGGTAATCGTTTGGTCATCAACGCTTCGACCAGCGCTGCAGGTTCCATCCGCGTCGAATTGACCGATCCGCAAGGTACCCCTATCGAGGGCTTTGCCTTCAAAGATTGCCAGCCGTTCGTCGGTGATGCGATCGATGCGACGGTAACTTGGTCGTCCCAAACGGCACTGCGCGGATTGGCCGGCCGCCCCATCCGCGCCCGATTCGAAATGACCGATGCGGATCTTTACGCAATCGAATTTCCAGTCGATGAATCCAGCCGAGTCGACTTTCGACAACAGGTCCGCCCGATCCTCGAGCAACGATGCTTCGCGTGCCACGGCGCACTCAAGCAAGAAGCCGGCTTGCGATTGGATTCGGCTACGGCGATCCACCAAGGGAGCAGTTCCGGGCCCGTGATCGAAACGAAGGACGCAAGCTCAAGCGTCCTTGTTCGACGAATCCTCGCTGAGGATCCCCAAATTAGGATGCCCCCCGAAGGCCACTCGCTTGCCGAATCTCAGATTCAAACCATCCTCGCTTGGATCGAACAAGGTGCACATGTTCCCCTGATCGATTCCCCGGAACCGGATCCCAATGAGCATTGGGCGTTTCAAATCCCTGTTCGACCCAAAATCCCCAACCTCCAAACCTCGAACGCTCCGATCCATCCGGTCGATGCGTTCTTGCAAGAGTCCTGGGAATCCGAAGGTCTCGTTGGGCAACCCCAAGCCGATCCGTATACCCGATTGCGGAGAGTCTACCTCGACCTTATCGGGCTGCCACCTAGCCCAGAGTCCCTCGCCGATTTCTCTCGAAATCCTTCCCAAGAAAATTACGAACAGATCGTCGATAAACTGCTCGCTTCTCCCATGTACGCAGAACGCTGGGCTCGGCACTGGATGGATGTTTGGAGGTACGCAGACTGGTTCGGCAGACGGTATGTACCCGACGTTTGGAACAGCGCTCCACAGGTTTGGCGCTGGCGCGATTGGATCGTCGAGTCCCTCAACGCCGATGCGGGTTACGACCAGATGGTCACTCAAATGCTCGCAGCCGACGAAGTCAACCCAGGTGATCCGAAATCGAACGTCGCTACCGGCTATTTGGTTCGAAACTGGTATGCACTGAATCCCAATGACTGGATGCGCAGCAACGTGGAGCATTCAAGCAAGGCTTTTTTAGGTTTGACGTTCCACTGTGCCCACTGCCATGACCACAAATACGATCCGATCAGCCAGGAGAACTACTTTCAATTGCGAGCCTTCTTCGAACCGATCGCGGTCCGGCAGGATCGACTCGCTGGCCAAGCTGACCCCGGGCCTTTTCAAGAGTACGAGTACAGCACCCTGCGAAAAGTACAACGCCTCGGTCGGGTGGGCATCTATGACAAATCACCCGATTCGCACACCTGGTTTTATACCGGAGGAGACGAACGGAATCGACAAACCGACCGCGGATCGGTCTTGCCCAATGTACCGGATTTCCTCAAAACCGCTTTCGTGCAACCGATCGAACCTGTCACTCTACCGACGACGGCTTGGTACCCTGGTCTCGATCCTGAAATTCTAAAAACGGTGCTTCTGGCAGCAGATCAAGCCATCGCGCAAGCGCAAATCGAACTCGATGCGTCGACCGCCGCGTCCTTGGCAGCGCAAGCGGATGCAAGCAAAAGCGATGCAAGCAAGCCCGATGCAAATCGAACCCTAGAGCAGGAGGCACTCGAAACGGCCAAGATCCTTGGCCAGCAGATCCAGGAACTCCAGGACGCGGCCGGCCCTGAGGAGTCCGGGATTCTCAGCGGCCAGCAATCGCTCCTGATGGATGCCTCGCAAGGTCGACGCATGATCTACCGAAGTGTCCCTGAGATCCCTTCGGTCCAGGAAGACGATCGCATCGAATTCCTGGTCCAAATCCTAGCCGACACGCACTGGAATTTTCAGTTGACTCGCAATAACTCCACAGGTGCCACGGCCACCTACATCGGTTTTGAAAAGGGGCAGATCAAGTCCTACAAACCCGCGTCGTTCGACGAATTCGAGGTCGGTAAGTTCGATCCGCAAACTCCCCAGGTCCTGGCCGTCGAACTGACCTTGCACCCCAAGGACGATCGGTGCACGCTCAAGGTGCACGCTCTTAAGGACCAACGAGTACTGGTCGATGGACTCAGTGTGGCACTCAATGGATGGAATCCTATCGGGGATCCGACCAAGGGGATTTTGTTCGACGCTCGGCCTGGTTCGATCGCCACAATCGACGATTGGCGTTATCGCAGGAAAGCTCCAGATGGACCAGATGGAGTCGGACCAGCCGATTCGATCTTGGAATTCACTTTCGAGACTCCCGAACACGCCGACAAGGATCTTGTCGGAATCCTCGACTGGACCTCGGCTCAAAACTACTCGATCGCCCCTGCGCGTTCCGTGATTGTTCGCAAGTTGCCATCGTTGCACTTGAGCAAACTCCAACAGGAGCTTGCACGCACTCAGCGGTCCATCGATCGAATGCGAATGCCGACCGAAACGGCCAGAGCCAAACTCGAGTCGAGCCAAGCGAATCGCCGCCAACTCGAGTCGCGAATCGAAGCCGAGAGGCTCAAGTACATGGCAGACCCTTCCTCGAGTCTTGAGTCGATCCAACGCTCGGCGCATCGAGCCATGATCGACGAGAAAAACGCCGAGTTTGCGAAACAACGGGTCGAATGGAACGAGGCCAGAAAGCAATTGGCCGACGCCGAAGCGAAACCGCTCGGGGATTCCAATCGAGCGAAAGAACTCGATGCTGCGAATGCAAGATGGGCCAAGGCCCAAGTGGATTTCGAGGCGATCGGACAGGTGCTCGACCAAAGCGAGCAGATCGCACCCGAGCAAGCGACCTACAAGCCACTTTCACCGCAGTATCCGCGGACCAGCACAGGGCGTCGACGCGCCTTGGCCGCTTGGATCGCTTCCCCTAAAAACCCACTGACGGCTCGAGTCGGAGTCAATCACATTTGGATGCGGCATTTCCACGAACCGCTGGTCAAAACCACTTTCGATTTCGGACGCAATGGCAGCTTGCCAACGCATCCGAAATTGCTCGATTGGTTGGCCATCGAATGGATGGAATCCGGTTGGAGCATGAAGCATCTACACCGATTGCTTGTCACAAGCCAAGCTTACCAGCGCGAGTCGGTAGTTGCAGAGAATCCCTCGCAGATCAAAGATCCTCAAAACCAAAAGTACTGGCGAATGAACGCAGGGCGCATGGAGGTCGAGGTTCTACGCGATTCGATCCTCGAAATCGCAGGCAAGTTGAATCCCGAAATGGGCGGACAGGAGTTGGAGAACAAAGAGTTGTTTTCCACTTCGAGGCGCACGCTCTATTACTCGTGTCAACCTGAAGAAGATGGCAAGAGCGCTTTGGGCATGCTCTTTGATGGACCCGATGCAAGCGATTGCTACCGCCGGACCAGGACCGTTATCCCCCAGCAATCGCTGGCACTGACCAATAGCCCACTGGTCCACGAGGTAGCGCCACAGATCGCTCAGCGGATCGAGTTGAGCTTGTCGCAAACAGACCGAACCGACGCAGGCAGTTTTCTCGATGCGGCTTATACGCTCCTATTGAATCGGCCAGCAACCCTTCAGGAAAGGGAATTGTGTTTGGAGTATCTGAATTCCGCGAGCGATTCGACGTCCCAGCGATCCAGCTTGATTCGCGTCCTACTGAACCACAACGACTTTATCACGATCCGCTAAGGCCACACGCCGGCCGAGGGCGTCCCATGGAGCGACACGATGGCATTGAGTACACGCAGGATGTTTCTATCCGACTACGGGATGGGTTTTACGGGGATCGTCCTCGGTTCGATGCTCGCTCAAGACCGCATCGTCCGTGGGGCTCCCTTGCCGCAAACGAACGCTGCTAGAGAGCCGAAGGCCAAGTCGGTGATTTGGGTGTTTTTATCCGGGGGCTATAGCCATATCGAGACGTTCGATCCGAAACCTGCATTGAACCAATACGCAGGAAAGACCTTCAATGAAATCCCTTTGGCCAACCCAGTCGATTCCCCGCTGCACAAGAAACGCTTTCGTTCGGTACCTGCCGAAGAGATCAATGTGCGCGACGTCTACCCGACGATCTATCCGATGCAAGTCGGCTGGAAAAAGTGCGGGCAAGCTGGCATCGAGGTGACCGACTGGTGGCCGCATTTAGGCAATCAAGTCGATGAACTATGTTTCGTGCGCAACATGTGGACCACCGATAACGACCATGCGGCCGAGAATCAAATCCACACCGGACGGCATCGCTTAGACGAACCCCAGCCGAGCATCGGAGCCTGGGCCAATTACGGATTGGGAAGCTTCAACGAAAACCTACCGAAGTTCGTCGTGCTCGGTGGTCCGACCCGTTCGGATACCCGCCAGTCGATCGATTCGTATTATCTTGGCCCTCAGCATGCCGGAGTCCCTTTGACGTTGGATCCGAAGAACCCACTCCCTTTTGGCCAAAGGTCCGACAAGCAGACGCTCGAGGAGCAAGCCAAAGAGTACGAGCTTATCGGGAAGCTCAATGGATTGTCCGGTGCGCTTTACCCCGAGGACCAAGAGCTCCGCGCCAGGATCCGCGCGTACGAATTGGCCTTCCGCATGCAGGCTTCGGTGCCCGAAGGGATCGATATGGCAAGCGAGACCGAGCAGACTCGCAAACTCTATGGGTTGGATCAAGAGGCGACGAAGGTTGCAGGTGAGCGATTTTTGGCGGCTCGACGGTTGGTCGAACGCGGGGTCCGGTTCGTCCAGGTTTTTCCCTCTGCCTACGGAGTCTGGGACTCCCATCAGAAGCTCAAGGAGAATCACACCAAACTCTGTGCAAGCGTCGATCTGCCGATTGCCGGTCTGATCGCCGACTTGAAACAGCGAGGTCTGCTCGAATCGACCTTGGTTGTTTTCTGCACCGAATTCGGAAGAACACCCGGTCTGGAACGTCGCAGCGGCGGGGTCGACGGGCGCGACCATCATCCCAACGGCTTTACCATCTGGCTTGCAGGCGCTGGAGTCAAGCGGGGGTTTGTACACGGACAGACCGACGAACTTGGATACCATGCCCTCGGGGAAGGACACTACGTGACGGACTTGCACGCAACGGTCTTGCACTTGCTCGGACTCGAATCGAGAAGCCTAGAAATTCCGGGGAGAAAAAGGCTCGATATCGATCATGGCCAAGTCATTTCAGATATCTTGGCCTGATGGAATCCAGGGTGTCGACACGCAAGCCACTGTGCTGCACAATAAACGTTTGACCCCATGGAAATTTGGCTAGGCCTCGATCCCATCTGAAGAAAGATTTATGCATCAGGAAATTCAACCGACCCAAGAGCAGGTCGATCGCGCCAACGCCAGCAGCGTTGGGATTGTTGTCTCCGAGTACAACGATCAGATCACGGGCAAACTCTGCCATGGAGCCATCGAAACGTTAGTCCAAGCAGGCATCGCTCGCGAACGGATTGTCGTGACCCGTGTCCCAGGGGCTTGGGAACTCCCCTTTGCTACCCAGCGGCTAGTCGCACTGCGCGGTATCGCCGGGGTGATCGCTCTAGGGGCTGTCATCAAGGGTGAGACATCGCACGATCAGCATATCAATCGGGCCGTCAGCTCTGCCCTGATGCAGTTATCGTTGGACCACAACAAACCGATCGCCTTCGGGCTCCTGACGGTCAATACCCTCGAGCAAGCGTTGCACCGCAGCGGCGGAAACAAAGGAAACAAAGGCCAGGAATGCGCCCTGGCACTCCTGGCATGCATGCGACTTGGCAATGCGTTCGACGAATTCCAAGAATTCAACGAATTCAACGACGAGTGATTGAGTAAACGTACTCGTCTGCAATCACTTGGACTCCCCCTAACGTGGGATTACACTAGCATACTGCAAAATCCGATTCGATTGAAACCATCGCCCCTGTAACCATCACCCCGTCGAACGCAATCGCATCAGGGGTACAGCGCAAGGATCCAGAATGTTATTTCCCATCAGCGATGACGATCGCGATGTCCAAATCGTTCCGTACATCACCTACGCCCTGCTTGCGGCCAATGTGGTCCTTTTTCTCGTGCAGATCAGCAATCCCGAGTTCACTTACGGATGGAGTGTGATCCCTAAGGAGATCACCTCCGGCGTCGATATTGTGGAACCCCAATCGATGTCCGTCGAAGGACATGGCACCGTCGAGATACCGCAGGCCCCAGGTCCTGTTCCGATTTGGCTCACCCTCTTGTCGTCGATGTTCATGCACGGCGGTTTTGGACACATCGCGGGCAACATGCTCTACCTATGGATATTTGGGAACAACGTGGAATACCGATTCGGCCACCGCTGGTTCTTGATCTTCTATCTGATCTCGGGCTTGGTCGCGAGCTTCGCGCAGATTTTTATCTCCCCGCAGAGCATCATCCCGAACCTGGGGGCCTCAGGCGCCATCGCCGGCGTGATGGGAGCTTATTTGGTCCTCTTCCCTCACAATCGGGTCAACGCCGTTTTTCTCTATCACATTGTCACAATCCCAGCGATTTTTGTTTTGGGGATGTGGATTGCCATGCAGCTTTTCAGCGGCTACGGATCGATCGCCAGCACCTCGAGCAGCGCCGGCGGGGTCGCTTATATGGCCCACATCGGTGGCTTTGTCGCAGGTGTTCTTGCGGCCTTAGCCTATCGTTTGACCCTGCAACGCGAACCGGACTCGATTCTCAAACGCCAGTACGATCGGGATCCGATGGCGCGTCGCTTTTGGTAAAGCGGGCCTCAACGCGGGCTGCGGGGATCGTTTGGAGAGAGGATCGGCGTGAGCTCTTTGACGAAGTCTTGGGCATCTCGGAAACTGCGATAGACGCTCGCGAAACGGACGAAAGCGACTTCATCGAGATCTCGCAAATACTGCATGCAGAGGTTTCCAACGTCCTCTGAACCGACCTCGCGCTCGTAATTGTCCAGAATGTGGGACTCGATCTCGATGGCCAAGCGTTGGATTTCCTCCTGCTTGATCTTCCGCTTCCAGCAAGCCGCCGAAAGGCCACGCTCGATTTTTGCCCTGCTGAAATCTTGGCAGGTCCCATCGCGTTTTCGAACCTGCAAGAGCCCTTCGACCCGTTCATAGGTCGTGAATCGGCGCTTGCAGTGATTGCAAAAACGCCTTCGGCGAATCGCTCGACCATCCTCAACGATTCGAGAATCGCGGACGCCGTCATTGTCGTTAGCGCAAAATGGACATCGCATGGAACGAAGGGATCTGTAGTTTTCAGCTCGGGAATTCCGATTTGGAAATTTCGCATCGCGCCGAAAGTTTTCCTCATTGTCGCAGAGTTTCTCAATCAATCAACCGTGCAAAACGCACCCTTTGCCACAAAAATCCCCGCTATCCGAGGGTGTTTGGCTAGCTATCATAGAAGGTCGCACCAGAACCCATTTCCTGACTCGTGCACCCCCTGGGGGTTACCGAAGCTATCGATGTCCAACGACTCCAATACCGATCCGTCCACGGGAACTCTTGAACCCCCACGTTCCTCGCCGGCGTACAAATACCTGCTCTATGCAGGCTTGTTCATGCTCCTGGGAATCAGCTTCCTGATTTTCTTAGGGCGAGAGCGCCAAAGTTTTGCCGGACGACAGATCCCTGACTTGGACCTCAAGCCGCTGCTCAACGCTACCGATGTGCCCACGGAGCTGATTTCCAAGTCGGACTATGTTCTGCTCCACTTTTGGGGGACTTGGTGCGGTCCGTGCGTCCAAGAATATCCCGACATCATCAAACTCCAACGCAAGTACGCCGAAGACTCCCGCGTGGCGATCCTGAGCGTCTCGTGCGGTACCACCTCACCCGAGTCGACCGAGGAACTCGAGTTCAACACCAAGATTTTTGTCCAAGGCGTCGGCGGAGATCTGCCGGTCTATTGCGATCCGGCGATGTACTCGCGTATTCAAGTCGCCAACGTCATCGGCCGAAACGGTTTCGCCTACCCAACATCCTTGCTCTTGGACAAAAACCGGAAGATCGTCGATGCCTGGATCGGGTCGACTGGCCCAGGGGAACTTGAACAAGCCATCGAAAAGGCACTCAAGACCCGGTCGCCTGCGGCGGCCCCTTAAGGCGCTCTTTGAACTCCTCGACGCATCAGGATCGGATCCATCGATTGACGAAATCTGCCATGAAACCCACCCTTGCGATCTCGATGGGGGACCCGACCGGAATAGGCCCCGAAATCATCGCCGGCGCCCTAATGCATCCTGCCGTTGCAACTTGGTGCACCCCGATGGTCGTCGGTCGTACCGAGATCATGCGACGCGCCAGTCGCGCCATCGGAGCGAACATCGATTGGATCGCCTGCTCGGCATCGGAACAACTCCAAGTCCCAGAGTCCTCAGCCCAACGAACACGGATATTGTGCCTAGACGCAGCGTCCGAGGAGTCCGAACACGCACCCCCCGGACGGATCGATGCGAGGGGAGGGCAAGCGGCCTACGATTCACTGGTCGCTGCCACGCGACTTTGCTTGGACAAAAAAGTCGACGGGATCGTCACCGCGCCGTTGCAGAAAAAATCGCTGGATTTGGCTGGGCATTCATGGCCCGGTCACACAGAACTCTTGGGGCATCTGTGCGGCGTCGAGACGACTGCGATGATGCTTTACCTGCCTGCGGGCAAACCGAATCATGGCGGCCCAAGCGGCTTGGGTGTCGTCCATGTGACTCTGCATATGGCACTGCGCGAGGTGTTCGAGCATATCACTCGTGCGAACATTCTCAAGACAATCGAACTGACCCATGATTATTTCTCGCGGCTCGCAAATGCCGAAGGTCGCCAAAGCCCACCGAGAATCGCCGTCTCGGCCCTGAATCCCCATGCCGGGGAATCGGGCCGGTTCGGCACCGAGGAGATCGATTGCATCGCACCTGCGGTCCTGGCTGCCCAGGGGCTTGGGATCGATGCGAGTGGTCCATGGGCCGTCGATACCCTCATGCCCAAAGCGGCCCAAGGCCAGTTCGATGCGGTCGTCGCGATGTACCATGACCAAGGTCATATTGCGCTGAAGCTGCTCGACATGTTTGAGGCGGTCAATATCACCCTCGGGCTGCCGATCGTGCGAACGAGCGTCGCTCATGGCACAGCCCACGATATCGCTTGGAAAGGAATCGCGCAATGCGGAGGGATGGTCCAAGCCATCTTGGCCGCAGCGAAACTCTCCAACCGCTCGTCGGTCACCCGCTAAACGAGCGAATTCAAAACGGCCAATGCTTCTGCAAACCTGTCTTCGATCTTGTAGGGTTGAAGCCGCAGGTTATTGTGGACCACGATTAGGCAGTCACCGCAAGCCTCGAAGGCAGGTACTGAATTTCGTATCAAGCCTTCTCTTCGTTCCGCGGTCAGAAACGCTCTGAGAGCTTCCTCGGATTCCCCTCGAATGAGATATCGGGATTGGAACTCAGGGTCCTCGGGAAATTCGATGAACTGAAATCCAAACCACTTCGAAACCGATGCCGACAAAGAAGCATTCCAAGTTTTCTGCTGCAAGCTCAGGGCTGGAGCATCGAGCCGAGGGTCCCACACCAGGAGAACAATCGACGTCGTAGACGATGAGTTTTTGCCCGTGTTGACAACGATCTTGTATTCGCACACGGTGATTCGTGTGCTGTCGGTCTGCGCGACAAGTGCTAGGTCCACGGTATGCTTCCGTCCCTTGCTCTTGTAGAGATCAAATCGTTCGATTCGATCCCAATCCTCCTGTGGAAGTTCGAAGTGGATTTCCACGCCGAGTTGCTCGGCAATTTTGGTGAATGCTTCCCGGCGTTTTTTGTTGTACCAGCTGTTTCCCAAAACGATCAGCGAGATAACACCAATCGCTGAAGCGATGATCAAATAAACGGCCATCGAAGCAACTCCGATTCAAAACGTCCAATCCACTAGGGTTTCGCACCGAGCAATTGCTGGACCTTTTCATCCAACGCTTTACCGCGCACGTGCACCGCAACGACGTTTCCGTCACGGCCGATAAGCATCGTAAAGGGGATCGCACTGATCGATAGCTCTTGGGCCAAAGCCGTATCCATCCCGGCCTTGGACGGGTCGTTACTGACGTAGACGCTCCAAGGCATTTTGTTTTCGCCTAGGAACTCGTCGAGGTCGGAGCGTTGATCATCGAGGTTTACCGCGATGACCTCAAAGCCTTCGGCGTGTTTCTCGTCATAGACTCGACGTATGTTCGGGATTTCGGCCACGCAAGGCCCGCACCAAGTCGCCCAGAAGTCGACCAAAACGACCTTCCCCTCATACTTGGACTTATCCAACGCTTGACCTTGGGTGTCGACGAGGCCTTCGAGAGCCAGGGGCTGGCCGATGCTGCCAATTCGTTTTTGGAAGCCTTTGACGGCCATTTCGATCTGCGCTTTGATCTCAGGCGTCTTGGTCGACTCGAGCTGAGTCGCTGCGATATCGAGCAAGCTCTTGGCGACATCGACATTGCCGGAGTATTCGAATTGGGTGGCGCATTGGGACAAGGCCATAGCGGTCCAAGGCGATGGGATCTTTTCCATCAGGCTCGATGCCTTTTGGGTTAAAGCCACCGGATCGGCGGCCATGGCCTGACGCGTATCGAGGACTTGAAGATAGCTTTCGAAGTCAGGTAGTCGTTGGATTTTCATGCGCCATGCCATCATGCCGATGTTCGGGTCGGGCACATCCCGGAACTTGGCTTCGAGGGCATCGACGATTTGATTGCATGCGATCTGGGCCTCGCTGGCTGGCTCGGGAGCCCCGGGATTTGCTGGATCGCCGGGATTTGCAGGATTGGCTCCCTGGGACTCGCTCGATAAAGCCTCGGCCGCCTGGGCCACAGCCATGAATACACCTTTGTCTGGCCCTTGAGCCTGATCGAGCAATCCCTTGGCCGCCGCTGCGATTTGGTCGGCCGTTGCGCTTTGATTTCGATAGTCCACTAGCATCAACTGCAGTTGGATCCTCTGAGCGATCTTGGCCACGCGAGGATCCTCGTTGGTCGAGAGTTCTTTGCTCAACGTACGAACTTCATCGGCCGAGGGGACGTCTCGGAACATCGCCATTTGTTGCAAGGCTTCGAGTTTACCGATCCAGCCCTTGGCGGTCTGATCGGGTGTGGTGGACTTATTCCGCAATCGGTCCGATGCGGTGAGCTTCATCCGAAGCAGATCCAAGCCTTGATTGAGAATCGTGTCGGAATTGACCTGCTTGCTATTCGCATCGGTTTGCAAATCCATCATCGCGCGATCGATCGAAGCGACGAACTTGACAAGCTCCTCTGGAGCTTCCGAATCGGTCATTTTCAAGGTCATGTAGCTTTTGGCTGCAATCGCCGGATCGACCTGACCGGGAGTGAAGCTCGGCAGTCCAGCGGCCGATCCAGGAGCTGCATCCGGCCGGATCGGGGCTCCTTGGGCAACCTCTTGTGGCTTGGGCTCCTGCGGCTTGGGCTTGCTCGCCCCAGCAGTCGCATCGGCGGGGCGAAAGCCACTGGTCTGGGCGCTGACTTCTTTGGGTTTCGACTCCGGCGAACAACCCAAAGGTACACCGAGGACGGCGCAGGCAAGCGCCAACGACACTCCCACGGGCATTGCTTTCGTCCCAGAGATGAGCTCCTGTATAAGGCTCCGACGAGCCAATCGATGGTGAGTCTTATTCATCCGAGCGTTGGTTTCCTGGGTAAAAATCTTTTTCACGACGATTCTCCGAAAAACGGGGTATCCGAGTCCGATAGTAGCTTGAACGAATCGGGCTCACTAGGCAATACTGCTTGCTCTTTGCCCGGTTTGATTTCCGCCGGAAACATCCAAAATCGTTCTCAATCGTCACAAGAAACCATGATAAATCAGCTCTGCATCCCTCCCGTCGGATTGGGATTTTGGAAGATCCCCAACGCATCGACAGCCGAATTGGCGGTCCAGGCCGCCCAACTCGGTTATCGCCATTTCGATTGCGCGTCGGATTACGGCAATGAGCCAGAGGTGGGGCAGGGAATTGAAAAGATCGTCAAGACTGGAGTTTGTCGCCGCGAGGAACTTTGGGTTACCAGCAAGCTTTGGAATACATTCCACCGCAAAGAACATGTCCGACGCGCCTGCGAACGGAGCCTCAAGGATCTGCGTCTAGACTATCTGGATCTCTATCTGATCCACTTCCCGATCGCACTGGCTTATGTTCCCTTCGAACACCGCTACCCGGCGGGTTGGTTTTTTGACCCCCAAGCGTCCCCTCCGGCGATGATTCCAGACGCCGTCCCGATCAGCGAAACCTGGGAGGCTATGGAACGACTCGTCGAGGCCGGACTGGTTTGCAACGTGGGGATCAGCAACTTTGGCGTTTCGCTCATCCGCGATCTGTTGTCCTATGCAAGGATTCGACCCGGGGTATTGCAAGTCGAATCGCACCCTTATTTGACGCAGCAAAAACTCCTTAGGTACTGCCAGCAAGAACGGATCGCTTTTACCGCTTTTAGCCCTCTGGGGGCACCGTCCTACGTTCCGCTAGGGATGGCCCAGGCCTCTGAATCGGTCTTGGAACTACCCGCCATCCAGGCAATAGCCCACGACGTAGAGCGCACACCCGCTCAAGTCGTTCTGCGATGGGGCGTGCAGCGCGGTACCTCGGTGATCCCCAAGACGCAGAACCCTCAACGGCTCGGGGAAAACCTCAACCTTCTGGACTTCGAGCTCACCGAGGAGCAAATGGCCACGATCGGTCGTTTGGATCGCGGCCAACGCTTCAACGACCCAGGGGTATTCTGCGAGCAAGCCTTCGGATGCTACTACCCGATTTATGAGTAGAGATTGGCTAGGAGTTTCGATTGGCCAGCGAATAACTAGGCGTCCTGAAAACTAGGCATCCTGGGGCCCTGTCGATTGCTGCTTGCGCATGATCTCATAAAGGTCCAAATCGCTGCGTCCCCCGAGAATTGCAAAAATCGTCCGGAGCCGTTCCAAGCCGATCTCCCAGAGGGAATCGGCCCGCAGTCGAAAGTACCCAGGCTCTGGCGTCAAGACATCTCGCGCACGTCGCAAATGCTTATATTGCGAATGATCCGATAGATCGTACTGCTGCAGACTCGACTCGAGGAAGTTCGATGCATGAGGGTTGTAGGCGAGGAGTGTTGGGCCCAGGGGTGTTTCTTGATACTCGGTTCTGCTAGCGATCCGATCGACCTGAAGCTCGACGCTCGAGTCGTCCTCTTTGAGCAATCGGACTTGCCAAGAGCCTTGCTCTTGTAGAGTGATGGACTCGACACCTAGGCTCTCGATCATCACAAAACTCGGTGAGGCTCTTTGGGCTAGTTCCATCCTTGCCTTGGCAAGAAACTCAGGCTCATCGCTTTGAGCAGGGGGCAGAACCCATACGAGCCGTTCATGGCCAGCGTACTCGAGGCACTCGCCGAGAGTCCGGCAAGCATCCTGCGTCGAGCCTGCGATGAGGATCGATTTGGCATCGTACTGTTTCGGATCGAATTTCCGGTCGCCGGGCAGATGTTCGAGAAACGCTTTGCGAGCTTCGGGTTCACCGATGGCCAATCCGCCGGCAGGACCGAGCCCGACTCGAGTGGTTCGATTTCCTCGGCAGTCGATGATGCAATCGGCGCGCGAGACCCAGGTACCCCGATGTCGGCCCTCGACGAGGATTCGGAATTCATCGTTGCAGCGCTCTTGCCAAGGATACTCATCGAAGCGTCCGGCAATAGGTTGACTTGCGACACGAAATCGAGAGATATCGATCACAGGGCTCAGGAAGTGGATATCGTCGAAGAGCAGATCGGTTTTCGCCAAGGGCAGAAGATATTCTTCAGCGTACTGCTTTCCGTTGAAGATCCTGCTAGGTTCCGGCGGTATGTACGTCGGATCCTGGGCCTGCAGGGCCGAGAGTCCTAGACTCGTGGTGATCTTGCCAGCAGGTTCCTCCAAGGGTCGCAGGTTCCAGTCGAGCATCCGGTGTGCGACACGTCGGGTTTCGAAGATCGAGACGTGGTAACCCAGGAAGCGTGCATAGAGTGCCGCTTCGATCCCCAGTGGTCCTGCTCCGAGAATGGCGATCGTCGCAGGACTTTCCATCTCGGGGTCCCAAGCAAGCGAGTCGATCATAGGCTGAGCATTTCTTGGATCAGAAGGGGGATCAAAAGGAGGGGCAATGAATGTTTAAGGAAACGGGATGTTATTGAATTCATACTCGACGGTCTGGAGGATCACCGAATCGGGTGCCTTGTAGACGAATCGGTATTGGCTCAAGTCCTCCTCGATGTCAAAGAGATAACTCAGCCCGATGTCGTTTTTGGTAAGTCGGGTCGTCGCCCAACCGGCATGTTCGATCTTCTTGCCATCTTTGTCCAAAAGATAAGCATCCGTAAGGGCGATCCAGCCTTGGAGCACATCGCTCGAGGGCTGGTTGGCTAACGATACGCCGATTTGGATCTCTTGCAAATCCCGATTCTTTCGGGCCGACTCGAGTACCACTTTCATGTCGCCGGTACTGAGGCTTTTTCCGCTGTTTTCGGTCGGAGAGCTAAATTCGATCGTCGATAATCGCCCAGGTACGGCGATTTGAAGCTCCCCTTTCCAAGAACCGATCTTCAAGGCCGCTGGGGTCGGTTTGATCACTCGCATCGAGGTGATCATTTGGGAGCCCGAGGGGACATACTCGCTGGACTGATCCTTGGGTACCAACAAAAGTTCGCTGTTGTCGGTGCGGACTGACAAGTTGTCCATGGGAAAACGGACAAAGACAGGATGGAAACGGGGTTCCCAGTGCAAGGAGAATTCCAGAGTCGCGGTGCTTTGCGTAGGGTCCAGAAAGTTCATCGACTTGCTCAGGGATATCGGTTGCATGCGGAGGATTCCGATGTAGATGGCCGGTGGGGGCTCGACGGAGATGGCCTTGAGCAACTCGGCTTGCCCCTCTGGGATCGCGAATTTGGGGCCAAACAACAATCCAGCGCCGTCCCTTGGGGTAATCTGCCAGTTGATT
The DNA here is from genome assembly GCA_003671195.1 of Planctomycetota bacterium. GTDB lineage: Bacteria > Planctomycetota > Planctomycetia > Pirellulales > Pirellulaceae > JBKCUI01. The sequence goes on along the minus strand of QWPJ01000206.1, from coordinate 13,900 downwards.
TTTCCGAGCACTTCGTCGATGGCTTCCCAGAAGGTCACTCCTTGGATGTCGAAATCAAATTTTTCCTGAAATGCGTCTTGGCCTCGAAATGGGCCGAGTCCGATGGGATTTCGCGTTTGCTTTTGGATCGCTTCAAGCGCCTCGAAAACACTCAGATTGCCTTGGATATTGACCATGGCCGGCTCATGGAAATCGAAGGTGGAATCCTCGACAAACCGGGCTCGAATCCGTTCGATGCGCATGGTCCATTCCTCGGATGCTAGGTCGTCGGTTTGCGGAAGGAACTCGAGTGCATCGGGTCCGATTTCCAGCAGTGCTTTTTCAGCAGCGTCTCGTTGCTGCTCTTTGTCCGCATCGAGTTCTTTGGAGAGCGATTCGACCCGTTGTTTCAGGGAGATGCTCTCGGGTGGCTCTTGGATCGGGGCCGCTAAAACGATGCCCGTTAGGCACGCAAGACAAGCCCAGAAAAGGGACTCGGATCGAAGTTTCGATCGGTGGTAGGGAGGTTTCATGGGTTGCTCTCCATCGCAGAACCGGGACGTTCGGAGGGTGGTTTGAGTTTGTTGCGAATCGCATCGTAGCGGAGCGCGAGCTCACGCTCGGCGCCTCGATCTGTCGGATGGTAGAACTGGCGATCGACCCCCAAGTAGTCTTGGGAAGCGATTCCATCGGGCGCATCGTGGGAGTACTGGTAGCCGACGCCGTGGCCGAGTTGCTTGGAGCCCGCATAATGGCCATCGCGAAGGTGGATTGGAACAGGGATCAAAGTCCCTTCTTGGACTTCATGGCGCGCGGCCATGATGGCCGTCGTAGCGGAATTGCTTTTGGGTGCTAGCGCTAAGTAGATCACGGCCTGGGATAGATTCAACTGGCATTCGGGCAGACCGACAAATTCGCAAGCTTGCATCGTCGCGACGGCAAGGCTCAGTGCACGCGGGTCCGCATTGCCGATGTCTTCGCTGGCAAAGATCACGAGTCTTCGTGTCAGGAATCGGACCTCCTCGCCACTTTCGATGGCGCGTGCTAGCCAGTACAGGGCCGCATCGGCATCGGATCCTCGAAGGCTCTTGATCAGCGCGCTTGCCATGTCATAGTGTTGGTCACCGGCCGGATCGAATTGGAGTATTTTCTTCTGCATGCTCTCTTGCATCAGCTCGACGGTCAGTTCGATCGGGTGTCGATTCGAGGACAGGACCGAAATCTCCAAAGCGTTCAAAGCGCGTCGAGCATCCCCCTCGGCAATCCGAGCACAGTACTCGAGGGCTCGCTCGTCGAACCGGATCGCATAACGCCCAAACCCCACTTGCGGGTCCTCGATGGCGCGTCGAAGCAGCCCGACCAACTCCGGCTCCGACAGTGGGTGAAGCTCGAAGACTTGCGAGCGACTGAGCAAAGCACCATTGACTGCAAAGAAGGGGTTGCTCGTCGTTGCGCCGACTAGAGCGATCGTTCCGGATTCGACGTCGGGCAACAAGGCGTCCTGCTGGGAACGGTTGAAGCGGTGGATTTCGTCGATAAAGAGGATCGGCCGAGAGCCCGTGACGCTCAGTTCGCTTCGAGCCCAATCGAGCGCTTCGCGCAGCTCCTTGATCCCGCTTGTGACGGCATTGATCTGCCGGAAAGCGGCTTGGGTCTCTGCGGCGATGAGTCTTGCCAGGGTTGTCTTGCCGGTCCCAGGGGGGCCGTAGAACAGCAACGACTGGACGCGGCGGGCCTCGACCAGACGCCTCAGAAGCTTTCCGGAAGCGAGAATATGGGATTGTCCGACCATCTGATCGAGGGTCGCTGGCCGCATTCGGGCGGCCAAAGGCTGAGCGCTTTGGCGGTTGGCTTCCTCGGCTTTTGAAAATAAATCCATTGTTTCTTGGCCGCTTGGCATAGGGTTGCTCAGTGGGGGGGCGAATGAGCTTGGTTTTCCCGAGTTATTCCCTACAATCTCGGGCTTTCGGTTTTCCTACTCCTACGGATTTTAGACAATGTCTGACCCGAAGTCCGATTCTGGCTCGCAAAATTCTCATGAACTTGGGGTGCATCAAGCTGCGCGGCTCGAAAAGCTCAAGAAGATCGAGGCCATGGGAATCGACCCTTGGGGCCATCGATTTGACCAACGACTCTTTATCGATGCAGTCCGGGCCAAAGCCCCGGAAGTCCACTTTGAGAAACAAGACGGCTCGATCGTCGAGTTGCCCGACTTCGAGGCCTCTGTCCCGGTCGATTACAGAGCTTGGAAGACCCAGCAGGGAGAAGGCCAGGAGGTCGGCCCCCAGGTCCGTATCGCGGGCCGAATCCTCCTGATGCGAACGGCCGGCAAGTTGGTTTTCTTGAACATCCGAGATCTGACCGGCGATATCCAAGTGATGATCCCCAAGGGGCACCTACCCGACGAGGATTTCGAGCTTACGAAGCTTCTGGATTTCGGAGATTTGATCGGAATTGACGGACGACTAGGACGGACCAACACCGGTGAATTGACCGTTTTCGCATCGAAACTGCACTACATGACCAAGACGCTCGAGCCACCACCGGAGAAGCATGCTGGCTTGCAAGATCCAGAGTTGCGACAGCGAATGCGCTATGTCGATCTGACTTACAACCCAGAGTCGCTCCATACGTTTTTGAATCGAACGAAAATCATTCAATCGATCCGCAAAACCCTTTCCAAGCATGAGTTTGTCGAGGTCGAGGGTCCAACCCTTCACACCATCGCCGGCGGCGCGGCCGCCAAACCCTTCCAAACCCATCACAATGCCCTGGACATGAAGCTTGTTCTGCGAATCGCGCTAGAACTGCACTTGAAGCGACTCATGGTCGGCGGCATCGAGCGCGTGTATGAAATAGGACGTGTCTACCGCAACGAAGGGATCAGCCCAAAGCACAATCCTGAGTTCACCATGATCGAATTGTATTGGGCCTACGCCGATTACAAAGTCATGATGGATCTGACCCAGCAAATCATCGTCGAAGCGATCGAGGCGACGGGCCAAGGCTACCAATTGATGTGGGGCGATCTTGCAATCGATTTCACCCCCCCATTTGCCAGAAAAACGTACTCGGAGCTCTTCGAAGAGCATACCGGTCTGAAGATTGACGATACCGAGGGGATCGCCACACTGGCCAAAAAGATCGGGCTGGATCCTCAAGGCAAGCACCCCGACGTCGTCGTCAGCGAGGTCTTCGAGGAGAAAGTCGAAGACTCCTTGGTAGGACCTATTTTTGTTACCGACTACCCAGCGAGCCTATGCCCACTGACCAAGCGAAGCGCCACGAACCCCAACATCGCCGAACGCTTTGAGCTTTTCATCCACGGCATGGAACTCGCGAACGCTTACACCGAACTCAACGATCCGATCCTGCAAGAATCGCTCTTTAAAACCCAGCTAGAGGGGATGTCCGAGGAAGACTCGATGGCCAAGATGGATAGCGATTTCATCCGAGCCTTGAGATACGGGATGCCCCCCGCAGGAGGATTGGGGATCGGAATCGATCGATTGGTGATGCTCTTGACGAACTCTCGAAGCATCCGCGATGTGATTCTCTTCCCGCTGTTGCGGCATGAATCCTAAGGCGAACGAAATAGGCAATTGGCACATAGAAAGACAAGTCGATGGAAGCTGGAATTGTAGGTTTGCCCAATGTCGGTAAGAGCACTCTGTTCAATGCATTGACCGGATCGCAAGGAGCCCAAGCTGCGAATTATCCGTTCTGCACGATCGAGCCCAATGAGGGGATCGTCAGTATCCCCGACGCGAGGCTCAAACGAATCGAGCATTTCATCAAAACCCAAAAGATCATCCCCGCGATGTTCAAATTGGTCGACATCGCCGGGATCGTCAAAGGTGCAAGCGAGGGAGAAGGACTCGGAAATAAATTCCTAAGCCACATCCGAGAGGTCGACGCGATCTTGCAAGTCGTCCGTTGCTTTGAAGATCCGGACGTGACTCACGTGGCAGGCAAAATCGATCCGGTTTCCGATATGGAAACGATCGAAATGGAACTGCTCTTTTCCGATATCCAGAGCGTCGAGACGGCGATTCCAAAAGCCGAACGCGCCGCGAGAACCGGCGACAAAGAAGCCAAATTCCGAGTCGGCGTTATGCAGAAGTGCATGGAGCACCTCAACTCTGAACAACCTTTGCGATCCCTCCAACTCGACGAAGCAGAGTCCAAGGCCATACGCAGCTTCGGACTCATGACGGCCAAGCCCATCCTCTACATCGCCAACGTCGACGAAACCGATCTGCACGGCCAAGGACCCATGGTCCAACGCGTCCGTGAACTCGCCGCGAAAAAAGGTGCACTGGTCGTTCCTGTATGCGCCAAACTCGAGTCGGAAATCGCGGAACTCGAAGACCCCGATCGGAGCGAAATGCTCGCTGCGGTCGGACTCGATGAACCCGCGCTGCAATCAGTAGCAAGGCAAACTTACAAGACCCTCGGTTTGCAAAGCTACTTCACCGCCGGGGAAAAAGAAATCCGAGCCTGGACCATTCCCATCGGTGCAACCGCACCCCAAGCCGCCGGGGTTATCCATACCGACTTCGAACGAGGCTTCATCCGCTGCGAATGCTACGCCCTTGAGGACTTAGAAAAATTCAGCAACGAAAAGGAAATCCGAGCCAACGGCAAGATGCGGACCGAAGGCAAGAGCTATATCATGCAAGACGGTGATATCTGCCACTTCCTATTCAACGTCTGAAAATCCATGAGTCTCCCTGAAGGATTTTCCATCGGTCCACTGACCGTCCTCGAGTTGACCGGGGTGGATCGCAACAAGATCCTCAACAACCTCTGCACTCAAGACCTGCGTTCGTTGCAAAGCGGACAAAGCAGAGAGTCGTTCATGCTCGATGTCAAAGGGCGGACAATCTCCCATGGCTCGGTCGCTTGCCTCGATTCGCGTACGCTCTGGATCTCCTCGCCCGGACAAGCCCATCGACTGGTCCCTCATATCGATCGATACATCATCCGCGAGGATGCGATAGTACGTGATGCCTCCGAAGACTTTCTCGCCTACCTGCTTCGACCTGAATCCCCCTGGATGCAAACCCATCTCGCAGAGTTGCGAGAAACCAAGGAATGCTCAGAGGTCTTTGGCAAGCAAGCCATCAGCATTCAGGTCCCATGGTTAGGCCCCGGTACGCTCCTGGTCTTGGCAACACCAGGAACCCAGTGTCCGGAGATCGCCGAATTGTCCAGCGTTTGTCATCCCAGCCAAACCCCTAACCTCCAAACGCATGATGGCTCGGCCTGGGAGACGCTGCGAATCAAAAACTTCTGGCCCTGGTATGGCGTCGATATCGATGAACGGAATCTGCCCCAGGAAATCGGTATCGATGCGCGAGCCATTTCGTTCAACAAAGGTTGCTATCTAGGACAGGAAACCGTCGCACGGCTCGATGCCTTAGGACAAGTTCAAAAAAAACTAGCACTGGTCGAACTGCAAACCGACTCGGCCTGGAAGTTTCAAGGACCCAGTGAATGGATGCTGAATGGGAAATCCATCGGAACCCTAACCTCTGCTAGCCCATCTGACACCATCGAAACCGGCAGAGGACTTTGGATCGGGCTTGCCATGCTCCGAAGAGGGCACATGGAACCAGGAAGCCAGTTTGCTACCGATGATGGGGTCGATGTGCATGTCCGGAGCGCAATGCATCGATAGCAACCGCAAACTAGCTTTCGAGAATCAACCGAATGATGCGTCGGTGGAATCAGGATTCCTCGGGAAAACCCGAGGATTCATTGACGGCCTACCGCCGCTAGTGTAAATTACTCAACCCGGACTACAGCATTTACACAGTTCGCATTCTCGTTCCCCACGACTCGGTGGTTCGATCTTATGCCTGACGTTGTTTGTCGTTGCGGTACCTACGTCCGCGCCTATGTTGAATCTGGAACAAAGATCAATTGCCCGCAGTGCGGTGTTGTTCTTACCATGGGCCCGAGTGTAAATTATCCGAGTGTAAATTATCCGGGTCCAGATATTCCAGGTTCAGACGGCGCCGATTCCGCTATCGCAGAACCCCTGGAGTATCAAGCTAGCCGCAAAGCCGACTCCAGAACCGGTACACTGAGGAAGCTCTTTCTGCCACTTCTCTCTCTGATTCTTTTGGCCGCGGTCGGCGCGATTTCGATTTTCGCCCTGGGGCGAAAAGATTTCAGCGAATGGTCTCCATGGCAGAAAGCCTCCGAGAACCAAGAAGACCGATTGCTCTTAACCCAGCAGGACCAAGAGTCACTCTCACCCTCACCCAAGCCTCAGATAACCCAATCGTCTTCCTTGTGGTCCGCATCTGGAAACTGGCAAACCAACTTTTCAAAAGTTCCCTCAGGCGCCAATATCCAAGCCCTTTCCCAAGAGATTTCCCACCTCGGAGCCTTGATGAACCCATCGGGCTTCTGGGATCGGATCGATCATTCAGATAAATCCCAACCATCGGCAGAGGCCAACCGACTCGTCGAATACCTCAAAACCCTGCCGATCGATTCACTCTCCTCAATAAACAATACGTCCAGTAGTGACTGGAGAGTTCTTGGATGCTCTCAGTACGACCGTAAACTAGGGGTCCTCGTTAGATATTTCTACGAACCTCTTTCCCTCGACACTGGCAACTCCGATGAATGGGGCTTGGCATGCCGCCAAATCCTAAGCCAAGAGGAGATAGCCAAAGCGACCCAAGAAATCTCTCGAACGAGTTCCGAGACTTCGACTCTCAACCCCACGGAGAGTCCAGCAGCAGACTTGCAAACCACGCCCAATCACCTGCTTCTCACACCTCGCTTCGGTTACCTAGTCCTCGTGTTCCAGGATGGAAACGACCAAGTCGTCTGCACCGACTTAGTCGGTATCCCAAGCGATGTCCCTCTGAGCCAAACGGCAGCAGCAAACTCGAAGGGAAGTCCGGGGGAAGAACCGAGCGATGCACCCGTCGATTCAATCGATGTGTTCGGCCAATACCAATCCGTCGCCAGTCGTTCTCTGGCGGGCTCCGTTTATTTCAGAACCCGAGAAGATCAAACCTATACAATCGCCGAGATTCGTAGGTTTATCGGGTCGATCTCCGATCCCCGGGCAAAGCGACTCGCGGAAATCGCCGAAGCTGCAACCATCGATCCAAGCCAACTAAGTCCCCGCGTGGCACGATTCCGAAAAGAGTTCCCGAACGATCTCGGCGCCGATTCTCTCCTGATCTCACTATGGTTTACAGTCGACAAAGGAAAGCGATCGAGCAACTCTTACGATGAGGTTGGAAAAGCCTACGTGGAATCAGCACACCGACTCTACATGAAGACCTCCGATCCGCTGATGCTAGAAGTCAAATCCCGCATCTACCGATTCCATGGACGAATGAACGATGCTGACAAATCCCTGCTGGATGCCGAAAAGGAAAATCATCAATCCATTTACCTGCTACAGCGCCGAATCCAGGAAGCGATCGATGCAGGCAACAAGCAAGTCCTAATCGATTATCTCACCAAACTCAGTGGCTTGTCCCTGAGCCAATCGACCACAACAATCAACCCGGCAATCCAAGCCAAATGGAAACAACTGCTGGGCAATTGAAGCCCAGTTCGTTCATCGCTTGGCGTTGCGAATCCGTTGCAACTCCTGATGCATCGCGTGGACTTTCCCACCTTGCAAATCACCATTCGAATCAGCGTGCAATCCATAGAGATTCTCTCTTTGTCCAAGATCGACATCCAAACGATACAACTCACCGGGCATCTGGTCCTGTCGATAACCGTTTTCGCGATCAAACCACTCAGGAACCTTGCTGATCGATCCCGAATCCGACTCGATCAGCAACCAAGCACCCTGACGGATCGCATAGCCCTTGGGATTGGTGTTATGAACCAATGTTTCGCGTGAAGATTCGCCAGTCCCAAAGACCATCCGACCCTGATCGAGACTATCCTCGGCGTTCCCCTCTGGAATCTCGATTGCCAGAACCCCTGCGATCGTCGCAAACAAATCGATTTGACTCATAAGCCCATCGCAAACTCTATCGGAAGGAATCTTTCCGGGCCATCGCATGAGCATCGGTACTCGGTGACCACCCTCATACAAATCACGTTTAACCCCCCTTAACGGACCCATGCTGCGATGTCCGTAGTTCTTTAGCCTGGCGTAAGCATACGTCTCAGGACCGTTGTCGCTCGAAAAAATCACCCACGTGTTTTCCGAAAACCCCTTCGACTCCAAGGCCTCAAGTATTCTTCCGACACTCGCGTCGGTCTGCACCATAAAGTCCCCAAATCCACCGGCCCCAGATCGCCCCTCAAAGGCCCGGTCAGGAACAATCGGGGCATGAGGCGAGGTAAACGGAACATAAAGAAAAAATGGCCTCTCGGGTGATTGCTCCGATATCCAATCGACGGCCCGTTGAGTAAGCGTCGGCATGACCGCCCAAAAGTCCCAATCCTTAACGCTCGGACCCGGACGGGCTTCCCATGCTCCTTCGGCCGTCGGTTTCGGAGTCGATAATGGAACATCCGGAGCCCTCTGAACCCGATCGTTTTCGATCCACGCATAAGGTGGAAAGTTCGGAACATCATCCCCAAAATAGTAGTCAAACCCATGTGCTAACGGACCGTCGGGAATCGGTAAGCTCCAATCAAAAGCATCCGGTGCATAGCCGGTCTTTGGATCCGCCTTGGCCCCAGGACGCTGAATCGCTTTCCAGTCCCAACCTAAATGCCATTTGCCAATGCACGCCGTTTGATATCCCTTGGTCTTGACCAACTCGGCCAACGTCCAGCGAGAGGAATCCAACACGCTGCCTTCAAAAGAATTGACGATCCCATGAAATTTGCGCCAGTGGTATCGCCCTTGCAAGAGCGCGTAGCGACTCGGGGTACATATGCCCGACGAACTATGCGCATCGGTGAATCGAGTTCCTTCTCGTGCGAGCCGATCCAAATGAGGGGTTGGGATCTTCGACTCGCTGTTTTGCACACCTAAGTCCCCGTAACCCATATCATCGGCATACAGCAGGACAATATTCGGTCGCCCTTGGTACCCCTGCGAGAAGGCTGCCCCCCAGGAAAAAAAACAAAGCATCCCGCAAAGAAACACAATTTGATTTTCGGTTCGATACACGTCCCTACTCCTGTCGTTGCGTTCGCTCTATCGACCCATCAGTATTTCAGAGATCAGTCGCTGCAAGCGTTCCATGTCCTTGTCGATCCAGTACGTAGCAAGAGCCAAACTCATGCCCCCTAGGGCAATTAGCAAAAGAGACCGAACCCAATTCGGAGACTTGGTCGCACCCCTGGCCTGAGAAAACAAAGGGGACGACACCACAAGCCTCTCGAGTTGATACCAACCCAAAATATTGCGTTGCTTACCCGTAGCGTTCAAATGCGATACGCCCTGAAACCCCCGACTCGGCTCGATCATCGCTTGCAAATCCCACTCGGAAATCTGCAAGTGATTCCCTAACCAAGCATGCTCGATATCCCCCTTCTCAAGTATTTCACCAAGCACGTTTCGGAACCCTTGGCTGTCTAAACCAAGGACCGTCCATCCGGGTTGCCGCTGCAAGGCAAACAACAAAACCAACAAGCCATACAAAGCCACAAGGAGCAGCCATGTCCACTGGCCCAGGGCCGCATAAGCACCCGTAGGGAAAAACAACTCGATCGGGCCAATCAATGCAAACCCCATCAATGCAAAGCCCAGGAGCAAGGCTTCTTGACCAGAAGTCAACAGCGTTGGCCTGCGACGCATCGCCAAAAAACCCATCACGATCAAATAAACGCCCAGCGGGATCAATCCCAACGAGAGCCTCAAGTAATCAAACATGGACCATCCATCCCGAAGTTCCCCAAACTTGCTTCAATCTTCTAAAACCGTATCGGTATGTTCATAGCCAGGTGCACAAGAGCAAAGGAAGACCAAGTCCTCCGAGCCGGTGTTCTGGATGCAATGCGAGCATCCTGGCGGAATCGCCACCGCATCGCCCGGCCCAACCTCACGGATCTGTCCGTCGATCTCCATGCGACCGGTCCCAACCAAAATATAGTATATCTCCTCGGTTTGAGGATGATGATGACGCTCCGTGAGCACACCTGGCGGTAAGGTCGCCTCAGCCAAACTCTGCTTGCGGATCCCGGAATTCCGATGCGATAGAAGCTCTCGGATCGTCGATCCATCCTTGGTTACAAATGGCTCGCACCCCTGTCGATTGATCACATCCATCGCGCAACTCCTGCAAACGTACCGAAATAAAAACCGCCCCGTCGTTCCGGACCATCGAGCCTAAAAGACACTCGGATTATTAGCTACAATAGAACCGAAAATCGTTCGAACAACCCCCCCTGTTCGTATCCTGCCTTGCAGCTCTTGAATCAATCGGCTCTGAATCACACTCCATGAATCCCACCGCATGAACCGTATCCGTGTCCTTTTTTGCTCCTCGACCATGGATGGCGGTGGCAGCGAACGCCAACTGCTCTATCTGCTCAAAGGCCTGGATCGATCGCGGTTCGAACCCTCGCTCTACCTACTAAGAGCTACCGGTCCACTCCTGAACCAGATACCGGAAGACTGCCCGATGACGGCCTTCTGGACCGATCGGACCAGCCCCAAATTCAACTGGCCAGGACGCATCCACCACCAGCAAATCCAACACTTAGCAGACCACATTCGCTCCCATCGTATCGAGGTCCTTTACGATCGACTCTTCCACATGACGATGATCAGTGGCCCAGCGTGTCGCGATGCCCACTGCGCGCGGGTCTCGACCATCGTGTCGCCACCCCAATTCGATGTCATGCGACGCGATAACCGCTGGAGATGGATCAAACGACGCCGCTTGGCAAAAGCCTACAGGGCTAGCCAAGCTCTCCTGAGCGTCTCGCATGGAACGGCTCAGGCGGCCGCCGACTTTTATCGCATCCCCATGAGCCGATTCGAAATCGTTCCGAGCCCGATCGATATCCAAACCATCGAAAAGAAATCCCAAGAACCAATCCCTTTTCCTAGCTGGACCGGGCCTGCAAAAAAAATCGTCGCTGTCGGTAGGCTCGGAACCGAAAAAGGACACTCAGAGCTACTCGAGGCCTTCGCTCTGCTGATCTCCAATAGCGGTAAAAACTATCAACTCCACATCGCCGGGGAAGGCCCACTGCGGCCATCCCTGGAAAATCGAATCCGTGAACTCAACCTCAACGACTGCGCTTTTCTCCACGGCCATGTCTCAAACCCCTACCCCCTCCTGAAGCAAGCCGACTTGTTCGTCCTGCCATCCCATTACGAAGGGTTGCCGAATGTCATGTTAGAAGCCATGCTCTGCCATTGCCCAATCCTTGCGACCAACACCCAACAAGGTGCAGGGGAATACCTGCGTGCAGAGCCTCTTGGCGAACTGGTCCCTGTGGCAAGTATCCCAGGGCTACTCAACGCGATGATCGACCGATTTGAGAATCCAAACCCATGGACCGCGCGAGCCGATCTGGCTTATCACCATGTACAAAAACATCACAACCTCGAACATTGGATCCAAACCCTCTCGGGAATCCTCCAGCGCGCAGCGCAAAGCCAAGCCTCATGACCAGTAAAACGAATCTTTCCAATGAACAACTAGCGGCCCTCTTCGAGGAGTTGGCGGATTTGCTCGAACTCTCGGGCGAAAACGCATTCCGGATTCGAGCCTATCGCAGCGGCGCTGCGGCCATCCAAGGACTCCCTCAACGCGTCGAGGAACTCATCGCCCAAGGCTTTGACCTAACCTCGGTCGATGGCATCGGCGCGACACTCGCAGAGAAATCCAAAATCGCTATACAGACCGGTTCGATCCCAGCCTTGGAAAAACTCCGCCAAGAAGTTCCGACAACGCTCCGCGATGTGATGAAAGTCCCCGGCCTGGGGGCCAAGAAAGCCATGAAACTCCACCAGGAACTCGGTGTGATGGACCTTGCTTCCTTGAAACAAGCCTGCTTGCAAGGTAGCGTCGCGGATCTTAAAGGGTTCGGACCCAAAACCCAACAAAGCATTTTGCAAAATATCGATATCGTCGCCCAAGCCGCCGAACGCTTGTGCATCGATGATGCCGATCGTCTCACCCAAAGACTCACAAGACACTTCTCCCAATGCAAGGCCGTCGAGCGACTCGATTTCGCTGGAAGCTACCGACGCAGCAAAGAGACCGTTGGCGACTTGGATATGCTCGTCGTTAGCCAATCCCCCTCCGAAGTCATGGATCGCTTCGCCGAATTTCCAGGCATCGTTGAAGTCCTTGCCCGAGGCGACACGAAAATGAGCGTTCGCATCGCCGGAGCATTCCAGGTCGATCTGCGCGTCGTCGAGGAATCCTGCTGGGGGGCAGCTCTGCAATACTTCACCGGCAGCAAAGAGCACAATGTCCATGTGCGATCGCTCGCTAAATCCTTAGGTCTGAAAATCAGCGAATACGGCGTTTTTCGCGAAACCGAACCCTCGGTTGCCATCGCTGGCAACGACGAAGAAAGCCTCTATCGAGCCATCGGCATGCCCTGGGTCCCACCGGAGCTTCGCGAAAATCGCTACGAGTTCCAAAAGGATCTTGAGCATCGACTCGAGCACTTGATCCAACTCTCAGATATCCGAGGCGATTTGCATATGCACACCGACTCGACCGACGGTAGCGATACGCTCGATGCTATGGCCAATGCCGCTATCGAACGGGGACTCGAATACATCGCCATTACCGACCACTCCAAACGGGTCAGTATCGCTCGGGGACTCAATGACCAACAAGTTCAAGAGCAATGGGCCTACATCGATCGGATCAAACCCGAACTCGAAGGTCGATTGATGCTCCTCAAGGGAATCGAATGCGATATCCTCGAAGACGGCTCTCTGGACCTGTCCGACGAATGCTTAGCAAAAGCCGACTGGGTCACTGCCAGCATCCATTTCGGGTTCAAGCAGTCCAGGCAAGAGATCACCGACCGAATCCTAGGCGCGATCGCCCATCGAAGTGTGCACTCGATCTCCCATCCCTCGGGTCGGCTGATCTCCCGCAGACCTGCCTACGAGTTCGACCTTACTGCGGTCATCCAAGCTGCCGAGGAACACGGCAAATGCCTGGAAATCAACGCCAATCCGGCTCGCCTGGATCTCAACGATCTCCAAGCCGCAGCCGCAGCCCAAGCCGGGGTCATGATCGTGATCAATACCGACGCTCACTCCATCGGAAACCTCGACCTGATGAAATACGGCGTCGGGGTCGCTCGAAGAGCCGGTATCATGAAAAACCAGGTTTTGAACACCAAGCCAGCCAAACAACTTGCCGCCTGGCTCGGAAAGCACAAATAGCACCCCACATCCTTAGCACCCAAAAACCGCAGTTAGGAGATTCTCAAATGCATCGCGCCATGGTCGCTTGGGCCGTAAGCTTAACGTCAATATTGGTATTCTCCCATCTTCTCTGGTCGGCCAACGAACAACCTCCAGAGCCTCCGACCCTGCCGAATTCTCAGATCCAGGAAATTCGCAGGATCGATCCCAAGGACCCACTTTTGCAGTCGATCCAAGAGAGGATGGGCAAGCTACCTCGCTTGGATGGAGAATCTGCCGACACTCCATCTGCAGGTTCATCGAAAGCACCCTCGTCGCTAAAGAAAAACAGAGGCTCGAAAGTCTCCAGAAAGAATCGAGCGGCAGAATGGATGCTCAAGTCGGCTAGGTTGCTCGAAGACCAAGCCGGTGAACTCGAACTCGTGCTCCAAGTTCCAGAGGCTCAAGCTCAATCCGAGCAACTCGCCTCGATGGCCAAAGATCTTCGCAAACAAGTGCGGATTCTCTTGGAGACCCCTTAGGCTCGCTCCGAGGAACCCGGGCTTGCGGATCCACCAGGGCCTGCTGATCCACCAGGGCCTGCTGTTTCGCTAGGGCCATCGGCCAAGAACAACGAAT
>QWPJ01000016.1 GCA_003671195.1 Planctomycetota bacterium | reverse complement strand
TCCATGAGAGCTTGGTTGAGTTGGCCGGTTGCAAGAGGCCATGCGATTGCGATCGCCTCGGCGAAGTCCCAGAGTTGTTTTTGGGAGGACGAAGCGCTCAGGGGTGTTTTGCATCGGAGCAAACGGGCATAGAGTCGTTGCGTGTTGGCTTCGACGATTCCGCATCGTTGGTCGTAGGCGAACGATGCGACGGCGTTTGCTGTGTAGCGACCGATGCCGGGCAGTTGCGCGATCGCATCGCGATCGAGAGGAAATGGGCATTGGCCTGATTCGACGACGCTGCGGGCCGCCGCGTGGAGTTGCCTAGCGCGGCGGTAGTAGCCCAGTCCGGCCCAAAGCTGGTAGACCTCATCGAGGTTTGCTGCTGCGAGGGATTGAACATCGGGGAATCGGATCAGGAAGCGTTCGTAGTAGGGGATGACGGTGGCGACTTGGGTTTGCTGGAGCATGCATTCGCTGATCCAGATTCGGTAGGGATCGCGAGTATTTCTCCAAGGCAGATCGCGTCGGTATTTTGCGAACCAAGCCACGGCGTCTTTGGCGATTGCCTGTAGCTGAGTTGGTTGAGATTTCCGCATGAGACTTCAGGTCAACGATCCGCGAGCAGTGCTGGAATGAAGAGAGTTCCAGTTGGCTTAGGGGTTCATGTTGGAGGGGCGTTTACCGAGTGTCACATCGACTTGGCGGGTTTCGTAGCCGTCGATTTGCTGGCGGAGGTTACGTCCGGGAAATCGGTTTCTGTTTTCGGGGTCGGGGTCGATCGGTCGCATGGACATGATGGGGCGATCGTACTCGACGAGTACGGATTCACCGGCAGCGGATTTGGCCAGTTGCTTGCGAAGGTCGTCGAAGTTTTGGATGGGAACACCGTTGATTTTCTTGAGCTTGTCGTACATACGGATACCGGCTTTGCTGGCTGGCCCCTCGGGGATGGACTCTTGGATGACCAGGGAGCTCGGTTCGCAGGTGATCCCGAGGAATCCGCCACGGCCTACGAAGACGTTTGCGGTTTCGATTTTTTCGACCAAGGTTTCAGCTCCGGTTGCGGAGACTTCGGTTCCGAAGAGTTGGAGATCGCCGAAGATGGGGACTTGTTCGAGGATCTCGATGGCTTGGTCGTCGACTGGGGAGTAGAGGATTTCGATCAGATCCATATCGGGAGCGGCGATCAGGGGTCGGAGATCTTGGCTCTGGAGATTCGTTTCGATGATTTGGAGGCTGCGCAGTTGTGGCATTTTCATGACATACTCGAGCATTGGTCGCGAGACCCGGGGTCCTTCGAGTTTGACGAACTCGACGTCGAAGAGCCATGGGAGCATGGCCAGGTCGTCATCGGTACCGACGAAGCGTTCATCGATGACTAGGGCGTTTTTGACATCTTTGAGTTGGGTCAGGACCGAGAGGTGTCGATCGGCCACGAGGATACCGACTCGTTCGAGGCGATCGAGGGCTTGTTCTTGCATTTCGACCGAAACGCTTTCGAGAATTTTTTGGGCGAGGATCGCCTTTTGGGTCGTGCGTTCGGCGGCGATACGGTTGAGGCTTTCGAAGGCCGCTTTGCCTTGTTGGCTCAAGGCATCTTGGGAGACGAATCCTAGGAATTGCAGGAGTGCGTTGGAGGCATTGGATTCGGGAGACTCTGCGAGTTCGATCAGTTTCGGGAGGATTGACGAGAGTTGTCGGCTGAGTTGTTGTTGGGCGATTTCGCGGACGGCGAAGCGATCGTCATCGAGTTGTTCGACCCAGTTTTGGATTTCTTGTTCAGAGGGGGGCGTGTTGGATTGAGCGTAGGCGTGCGAGGGGGACAGCAGAGCCAGAGCAAGGAGCATGGTCGCTGCGCAGGTGTGCGCATCGGGGATCGACCAGCCGAATCGGCCAGCGGTCTGAGCAATGAGCATAGGGATCGCCACGTTATTTCAATGGATTTCGGCTCGGAAACGCCGTCCTGGAACGTTTCGCAGGAGTGGGGGTGTTTCGCGGCAGTGGGTCGATTCGCGGGAGTAAAGTGGTTCCGACGAACTGTGTCATTCTACCTTTGAAGGAACGCATTTCCTAGCCGAAGGGCTATCAAAGCGGAGCAGCGCAAACTGCCCGGTGAGTCCAAAAACAAGTTCTTCAGGAATTTCTGCAACTGCGCGCCCGTCGGAAAGCGGTCCAAACTTACCCCAAAGCCGCCAGGTTCGCCAAGTTCGAGCGAGGCGAAGAAGCTCGCGGTTCGAATCTCCGCGTTGCGGGAAAACTTCATCTGCCTTAGGTTGCAACGCGCGCAGGGGTGCGGGATGATAGGGCGTTGGTTTGGGAACGCCACGATCGACGAGCGGTACAAGGGCCAAGACTGGTACAAGGGCTGATTATGAAACGAATATGCTGCGTGGTTTTTTTATTCGCGAGCTTTTTGGTCGGTGGGAATGGTCCCGAGGCATTGGGGTATTTTCCGCAGGAGCAAACGGGGTCGGTCGAAGGGCAAGGGGCGATCGATCCGGACCCTCAGGCTCGGTGGTGGAAGGGGAATTTGCATACGCATTCGCTCTGGAGTGACGGGAATGATTTTCCGGAGGTCATTTCGGATTGGTATCGGCAGAGGGGATATCATTTTTTGGCGATTTCGGACCACAACGTCTTGCAGGAGGGTCAGAAGTGGATGGCCGTCTCGAGGGTCCAGCAGCGGAGTCACGGCCAGGGGATGGAACGGTACATGGAGCGTTTTGGAAAGTCCTGGGTCGAGACTCGGGGTGAGCCTGGAACAGAGAAGTATGAGGTTCGGCTCAAGCCTCTGGATGAATACCGATATCTATTGGAGCGCAATGATCATTTCATTTTGATACCGGCCGAGGAGATCACCGACAGTGCCGAGGGTCATCCGGTGCATATGAATGCGACGAATCTCGACGAGGTGATCAAGCCCCTTGGGGGCAAGACGGTCCGCGAAGCGATGGAGAACAATCTTCGAGCGGTGCTTGAGGTCGAGAAGGCGAAAGGTCGCGAGATACTACCCCATTTGAACCATCCGAATTTTCAGTATGGGATCACCTTTGAGGATCTCGCGGCGGTGATGTCCGAGCGTTTTTTCGAGGTCTACAACGGGCATCCAGGGGTCAATCATTTGGGAGATGCGAAGAATCCTGGAGTCGAGCGGATGTGGGATTTAGCGAATCATTTGCGAGTCAACAAGCTTGGAGGGTCGGTGCTCTATGGGGTTGGGACCGACGACAGCCATGAGTATTTTGGCAAGGCGGGGAGTCGCCCTGGACGGGGTTGGGTCATGGTCCGATCGAAGTTTTTAACGCCTGAGCATTTGATCCGCGCGATGAAGGCTGGGGATTTTTATGCTTCGAGTGGAGCGACGCTCAAGGATGTGCGTTGGGAGCCTGAGAGCGGAACACTTTCGGTGCAGATCGATGCGCAGGAGGGGGTGACGTATTGGACCGAGTACTTGGTGACGGATGTCGATGGAGAGCCCGAGGACATAGGCCGAGTGGGTTTAGCGACGCAGGAGCTGAGCAGTTCCTATTCGTTGAAGAAGGGGGAAACCATCGTCAGGGCTGTCGTCACGTCGAGTCTTGAGCCGGCCGATCCGGTATGGAGAGAGCAGAAGCAGCAGGCATGGACGCAGCCATTTACGGCTGGCCGATGAGCGACGAGCCCGCGGCTCATTGATCCTCGAGCAGGGGGTCGAAGACTTCGGGAAGTTCGGCTCCGTCGACAAAGCTGACCAAGGATTTGCTTCGGTGGGGATGCTGAAGTTTTTTGACCGCTTTGCTCTCGATTTGTCGAACGCGTTCTCGGGTGACTTGGAAGATCTTGCCGACCTCTTCGAGGGTGTAGGCATAGCCATCTTCGAGACCGTATCGGAGTTTTAGGATTTCGCGTTCGCGGTAATTGAGCGTCAGCATGGCTTCTTGGATCTGCTCTTTGAGGGTGGTTTGGTTGGTCTCGTAGAGCGGATCGTTGTCTCGGTAGTCTTCGACGAATTCGCCGAAGAAGCTATCGTCGTGGTCGCCGACGGGTTGGTCGAGCGAGAGGGGTTGGCGGGCCATTTTGATGACGACTTGGGCGTCTTCCATCGAGAGTCCTGCGCGTTTGGCGGTTTCTTCGACCGATGGGGCGCGTCCTAGTTCTTGGTACAGATCGCGAGTGATCTGCCGAACCTTGCTCATCGTATCGATCATGTGGACCGGGACGCGGATGGTTCGGCTTTGGTCGGCGATGGCACGGGTAATGGCTTGCCGGATCCACCAAGTCGCATAGGTCGAGAATTTGAAGCCTCGGGCGTGTTCGAACTTGTCGACGGCTCGCATCAAGCCTGTGTTTCCTTCCTGGATCAGATCCAAGAAGCTCAAGCCACGGTTGCGGTATTTCTTGGCGATGGAGACGACCAGTCGCAGGTTGCCGGCTGAGAGTTCGCGTTTGGCCGCATCGTAGTGGAACCGATAATTGGTCACCCGAGAAACACGGCGGTGGAGCGTGGCTGGGGTTTCGTAGGTGATTCGCATCAGGTAGCGAAGTTCCTTGAGCATTTGGGGCAGGGTGGTGCCTTCGACGAACCCGGTTCGATGGGCTTGTGCGATCTTTGTTTTGAGGTTCGCCATTTGATGTTCGATCGAAACGAGTTTTTGAAACATCGGTTCGAGTCGGTTGGTTCTGAGGTTCATTTCCTCGATCAGTCGGACGGCTTTGTTGCGTCGGACGATCAGGCGACGCCAAGCGGCTCGTCGTTCGGAGATTGCACAGCGGCGGCAGATGGCGATATGGAAGTCGGCGTAGTTGCGTTTGAGCAGGTGTCGGAGGGTTTTGATATTCGGACCGATCCTGCGCATGATCGCGATTTTTTCCGAGGCGTTGGTCACACTCACTTCGATGGTTCGGTCAAGTCGCAGGCGTCCATCGCGGACTTGTTCGAGAAGTTTGGTCGCACCTTGGAGCATGAAGTCGGTAGCGAGCATCCAGTTGCGGTAATGGAATCGGGTCTGTTCGATATGTCGAGCCGCGAGGAGTTCCTCTTGGCGGGTGAGCAAGGGGATTTGGCCCATTTGCATCAGGTACATGCGGACTGGATCCTCGGTCGCATCGACGACGCCATCGTCTTCGGCGAAGTAGCCCTCGGATTCCTCGTCGCTGAGGTCATCTTCGCTCGGGCCACCTGTGGTGCTTAGAGCCTCGGTTTCATCGATATCGAATTCGACACCTCCGGGGATCACGCCGCTTGGGAGAATCCCGTTGGGGATCGCTTCGATCAAGTCGCGATCTTCCTCGAAGTAGGCTTCATCGGCGCTGTTGGGTCGGTCGTTGGAATTTCGGCGGCTGGCTCGTTTTGGCATAAGAAAGACTACTAAGACGCTCACATAGTTGCGGATCGGTGATGGCCGCAGGTGCCAAAAGGCTGGGTGGGCTTTTGGAGGGTTTGGCGGCACAGAGGGATAAGAGCGACCGGCGTGCCATCAGGGGCATTGTTCGCATGATGGGGGGCAGATTCAACGGTTTTCGCAGAGAAAGCCGGGTAAAAACCTTTGCAAGAGGGTGCGATCTAGGCGGTCTGTGAGAGGTAAGGTGTGGGGGATGGTGGAAAAATTCCACATCGGGTGATTTTTTGCAACGCGCAAAGGTTGCCTTTGGGCAACGTGTCGAGTCGATTCCCATTGACCCCCTAGGGTGCATTCTCGATACTTCGGCGAGCGTATGGAATTTGGTTTCGCGACAGCATTTGGACAATGGCCGATGGACGATCAACTGCCCGAAGAGTGCTTGGAATTGGCTCTGCGAGCCCAGAGAGCTGCTTTGGAGCTTCAGGGGATATCGACGGCCCTGAAGAACCGTTGGCTTCTGCATGCGGCCGAGGGTCTCGAGAGGGACCAGGAGGGGATTCTTCGGGCCAATGCCAAGGATCTCGAGCAGGCTCCAGCTTATGGGCTCACCGGACCGTCGGTCGACCGTCTGCGGCTCGATGCGAAGCGTTTGGGTGGGATCGCACAGGGATTGCGGGAGGTCGCGGCGTTGCCCGATCCGGTCGGAGAGTGTCTTGGTGGATCGGTCCGTCCGAATGGATTGACGATTCAGAAGGTACGAGTCCCGATCGGGGTGATTTTTTTCATTTATGAATCCCGGCCGAACGTGACGGCAGACGCGGCGGCCATAGCGATCAAGAGTGGCAATGCGATCCTGCTTCGAGGGGGCAAAGAGGCTCACATGACATCGCGTGCGATTGTCGACGTGTTGCGAGAATCTGCATCCTGGGCGGGATTGCCTAGCGATGCATTGCAGATGGTACCGATGCTCGATCGCCGAGCCGTCGGGGAGTTGTTGAAGCTATCCAAGCAGATCGATTTGGTGATACCTCGGGGTGGAGAATCGCTGGTGCGACGGGTTTGTGCCGAGGCGAGCATGCCGGTGCTTAAGCATTTCGACGGAAATTGCCATGTGTATGTCGATAGCCATGCGGATTTGGAGCAAGCCGCTCAGGTGGTGGTCAATTCCAAGACCCAGCGGATGGGGGTTTGCAATGCGGCCGAATCGTTGTTGGTCCATCAGGCGGTTGCTCGCGTTTTTCTGCCGAAGCTTGCAGAGGATCTTTCTCCTTTTGGTATCGAGCTTCGGGGTGACGCTTTGGCGATGGAGATCCTACCGGGGATTGCGGCTGCCGGTGAGGAGGACTGGGGCCGGGAGTATCTCGGTCCGATCCTGAGCATCAAGATCGTCTCGGACCTCGACGAGGCGATCGCGCACATCAATCGTTACGGTTCGAAGCACACCGATGCGATCATGACCAAGGATATCCAGACGGCTCGTCGCTTTACCAACCGGGTCGATTCGGCGGTGGTGATCGTCAACGCCTCGACGCGATTCAACGATGGTGGGCAGTTCGGTTTCGGTGCTGAGATCGGCATCAGCACCGACAAGCTCCATGCCAGGGGTCCATGTGGGCTCAACGAGTTGACGACTTACAAGTACGTCGTGTACGGGAATGGGCAGTTGCGGGAAGGCTGATACGCAGCGAGAACACCAATCAGACAAGGAAGTTGTCATGTCGACAAAGAATCTCGAACGTTGGTTTCCACGATTGCAAGGACCGATCGAATCGATCTTCGAGCAATGGGTACCCATGGCCTCGCAGAGGGTATCTGAGCGTCTGGGACGTCCCGTGGAGTTTAGTCTCCAGGGAACGTCGATCGAGGATGCTGGTCGTTTGGCATCGGGCAACGAGTCCCAATCCCAATCTCAATCCGAGTCTCAATCCGACTGCGAGTGCCAGCTTGAGTTCGATGGCATCGAGGATCCTTGGTCGATGCGGCTCGACATGGCGAGTGTCTATCGGATGATCGATGGGTTGTTGGGTTCGACGTCAAGCGAGCCTGATGGGGGGGGCGTGCCGATGAGGGACATCGATTGGCGCGTTGCGAAGATAGCCTTGGAGGATCTCGTGGAGCCTTGCGTGGGGCTTTGGTTGGGTGGTGTATCGGGCGATTCGGATCGAGGTGCGCCCAAGGCCCGAGCGAGGCTTCTAGGAGAGTCCGAGTTGGTCGGAGGTCGAATGGCTCGGGTGCGGATCGAGTTTCAGATTCGGATATCGGGGTGTGTTACCGGAGGATCCAAGAGCGTCGGCCCGTTCGATAGCCAGCATGCAAGCGACCGAGTAGCCGACCGCGGAGTCGGGCATGTAGGGCACGGTGCTTGGTTGCTCCCTGAGTCTTTGTTGGTCGATCAGCTTGGAAGGCTGTTGTTTGGGGGTGCGACGGTGGCTGGCTTGTCGGCGGTCTTAGCGACGTCTCGCATCGCCTGTTCGGAGTTGTCGGAGCTGGAGGTTGGCGACATTGTATCGACCGAGCAGATTGCGACTGGGCGGGTGGAGGTTCAGAGTTTGGGTGGTTTGTTGTACCGAGCGGAGGCAGGTGTTTTTCGCGGGCAGCGGGCGATCCGTTTGGTAGGTGTGCAACCCGAGCGATCGCAGGTTGCTTAAGCGTCAGTGGCCTTCGATTTGGCTCAAGCGGATCAGGGAGATGAGTTCATCGGTACTGAGTCGACCTGCGCGATCGGCGCCGTCGAGGACTCCGGCGATGAGTTCTCGTTTATCTTCGTGGAGCGCGAGGATTTGTTGTTCGATGGTATCTTTGGCGACCAGTCGGTAGACGGTCACGGCGCGGAGTTGGCCGAGTCGGTGGGCTCGGTCGGTGGCTTGGTCTTCGACGGCTGGGTTCCACCAGGGGTCCATGTGGATGACGTAATCGGCGGCGGTGAGGTTGAGTCCGGTGCCCCCTGCTTTGAGGGAGATGAGGAACAGGTCACCGTGTCCGGCTTGGAAGGCATCGACGGCTTCTTGACGTTTGGCAGCTGGAGTCGCCCCGTCGAGGTATTGGTATTTGATTCCGACGCGGTCGAGAGATTCGCGCAGGAGGCTCAGGTGTTGGACGAACTGGCTGAAGACCAGGGCGCGGTGTTCGCCTTCGCGTAGTTCGCTGACGATTTCCATGAACAGGTCGAGTTTTGCGCTGGATTTATCCCAGCGTTTATCGACGAGTCTTGGGTGGCAGGCGAGTTGTCTCAGGCGGGTGAGCCAGGCCAGGACTCGGATGCGCATTTGGGGATCGGAATCTTCGGAGCCGCCTTGGGTAAGTTCGTTCAGAGCGGCGAGTCGAGCGGCGTCGTATTTCTTGCGTTCGGCTTCGGAGAATTCCGCGAGTCGTACTACTTCGGTGCGTTCTGGTAGTTCGGAGAGGACTTCCTTTTTGGTACGCCTGAGGATGAAGGGTCGCACGACGCGTCCGAGGGCCAGGAGTCGGTCTTTGGAGCGGTGGCGTTCGATGGGTTCGGCGAAGTTCTTTCGGAATTTCTCCCAGGAGCCCAGGAGTCCTGGGCTGACGGTCCTCATGAGGCTCCAGAGTTCCCCGAGGTGGTTTTCCAGGGGGGTACCCGAGAGAGCAAGATGCCAATCGGCTTCGATTTGCCGGACGGCTTGTGCGGTTTTGGTGTTAAAGTTTTTGATGAATTGGGCTTCGTCGAGCACGAGGGTATTCCAGGCTCGTTTGGTGAAGCGATCGACATCGCGTTGGAGGAGTTGGTAGCTGGTGATGATCAGGTCACCGGGCCCGGCCGAGTCGATGAGGGTTTGTCGGTCGTGTTCTCGGTAGAGCATGGGACGGAGCGAGGGTGCGAATTTTTCGGATTCGCGTTGCCAGTTCGAGCCGACGCTCGTCGGGGCGATGATCAAGGCGGCGCCGTTTTTGGCGCGATCCAGGAGGATACCGAGGGCTTGGACCGTTTTCCCTAGACCCATATCGTCGGCAAGGACGCCGCCGATTCCCCAGTGGGCGAGTTTGGCGAGCCATTCGTAGCCGGAGACTTGGTATTCGCGAAGATCGGCGCGGAGGTTTTCGGGGACTTTGGGTTTAAGTTTCCTGGCACCTGCGAGTCGTGCGAGGGCATCTTTCCAGGACATATCGGCATCGACGGAGATATCGCTGCCGAGGGCTTCCTCGACGACTGCGGTGCCTGCTTTGGAGACTCGGAGTTCGTTTCCATCGCCGATCGAGACGTCTTGGATGGCTCCGAGACGTTGGCGGAGGGTATCGGAGATTTGGGCGAATTGTCCGTCCCCGAGAGGAACGAAGCGTCGGCCTTGGCGCAGAGCGGAGAGGAGTTCTGCCAGGGGTATTTCCAGCCCGTTGAGTTCGGCGAAGCCATCGAGGCCGAACCAATCGCGACCGCTGCTGAGTTTGACTTGGAGTCGTTGCGGGGTGATTTCGCCGACGACTTGCATGGGTTGGCTTTTGGGCCAGCAGACCGGTGGGGCTTTTTCACCGAGGTTTTGGATCCGTTGGAGCAGATCGAGTGCATCGTCGGGTGTGGCCGCCAACCAGGTAAAGGGTGCGTCGTAGGGGAGGAGATTGAGTTCGGCAGCTTGGGCGTATTCTTCGGCGATGGAAGCTTCTTCTTCGAGAGCTCGCAGGAGTTGGAAGCGGCCGGCGGTCGTGGCGATACGGAGTCGTTCTGGGTCTTGGCCTGGCACGGGTGGTTCGACCACGGCATCGCATGCGACGCGGAGAGCGACCTGGAGTCCTTCTTTTCCACGGGGGGAGAGGTGGAGTTCGATTTTCGGTTCGAGGGGTTGTTCGGGTCCGGCCAGGGATTCTGGCAATTGGACTTCGAGTCGTTTTGGTTTAGCGACGTGGACGATCAGGTCGGCGAATTTTTCGGCGGTATCTCGATCCATGATGGCTTCTCGGCGTTCGGCGGCGCTGAGGTCATTGATGAGTCGCAGGATTCGCGATTCGATGGTGCTCATAAAGAGCACGTGGCGTTGTCGGTCGATGCGCAGCAGGAGGGATTCCTGGTTGTGGATGGTGCCCAGGAAGATCGTGGGGTCTTCGTGGATTGCATCGATGCGGACGTTGGATTGGAAGACAGCGGGTTTGAAGGCTTCGGCTTCTTGTTCGACGCGGACTTCGACGGGGACTTCTCGGATCCGGATCGGTGTTTGGACAGGGTCGTCCAGGGTGCAATTGGGGTGATCGATCAGGAGTCTGAGGCATTCGCGAATGACGCGTGGGGTTTGTCCTCGGTAGGAGTCTTCGGCCGACTGGAGGACCAGCACGAGCATTTTGTCGGCTGGGTGGGACAGGGCCGTATCGGGGACCGAATCGAGGTTGTCTCGCAGGAGTCGACCTTTGTTCCATCCCCCTCTTTTTCGGGAGGTCTGCAGGTGGGCTTGGATGCTTACGCCGTAGTTGGAGTATTGCAATCGCCACTGGATGCGTTGGAGTCGGCGATCGGGATCTTCGTCGGGGTCGGTTTCGGCGAGGGTCTCTTCGATATCGGGTTTGAGGTACGAGAGCGATTCGACGAGTTTTCGTCCGGCTTGGCGTCCATCGGTGATGCAGCTTTGCATCCATTCGACCGCATCGCTAGGAGAGCGTTGGGTCAATTGCCTTCGGAGGTAGTTCAAGCAGTGGACTTGGTGGACACAGGGCTTGATCGTCTCGGTGCACGAGCAGGTCAGCAAGATATTGCGGATGACTTTGCTGGCGGTGATATCACCGATTTGGTGGAGATGTTTCGGATCGAGTTCGACTGCGATGCCGGTGGTGAATTGGCCTTTGACGGGCGAAACGCCTTCGAGTTCGAATTGAAATGCCAGGGAGGCTTCGGCATCCTTCAAGCGGGGCAGATCGTTCGAGGCGAAGTACCGCGACATGAGGAGCTGTTGCGGGCGAAACTTCTTTTCTTGCTGAGCGATGGCGCTGAGGATGTGGACGACAAGACCGCTGGATTGCGGCAAGTCCAATTGAGACAGTTTCGACATGCAGAGTGCTGGATCTATCGATGGGTAATCTCGAAGTGCAAACCGTCTAGTGTGGTCGATCCGGGGAACTTGGCAAGGCGAAATCGAGTGTGCTTGGCAGATAAGTCAGCGCGTTGGATTGCTTGCAAAACCAACTTGCCCGATCCGAGGTCCCTTGAAATGCATCAAGGATTTACTTGACTGGAAGGTTCAAGGACTTGACGAATCGATCGCTTTAGTGTAAGCCTCTAGACCACCGACGATGGGTAGGTCGAGTTGGCATTGATCGATCTGGAATTGCAGTCGCGTTCCGGGTTCAGGCCAGAGGGTGAAGTCTCGGTCGCTTGAGACCAGAACCAGGCCGATTTGTTCGCCGGGTTGGAGGATTTGGTCGTCGGGTTGGAGTTCGAATTCGACATCTCGGAATTGGCCTGGGATCATGGGTTCTTCGGTCCAGATTGAATCGGCGTTGGCAGGGTCTGCCCAGCCTCGGGTGATGACATCATCGGTGATCCGTTCGCTGTTGGTCCAGGGCAACGAGACGAGCCAGACCGAGAGGCATGCCGTTGGGCGATCGCAGGCGATTCGAAGTTTGATGCGAGAGAGGCCCGAGAGGTGCAAAGGGGCGGTGAGTTTTGGGGTAGCGTAGAGGAGTCGGTGGTTGCTCCATTCGGCTTGGATCAACTGAGGGACGCTGAAGGAGAAGTTATCGATGACATCGTCGAGCCCTTGCGAGTCGGCTTGAGGGTTGCTGCTTGAGGGATCTTCATTGGCCATGAGGGCTGGGGTCAATTGCCCGACGCGTTTGCCTTGCCCTTGGGGTTTGAACGTGACGACTTTGGCATCGGGGTTTGGGAAATCGCTGTAGGATTCGGGTTTGCTGTTTCGTTTGCCTTCGCGGACGATCCAAGCGTTGGGCAGGTCCATGACTTTATTGTCTTGGCCGTAGAGGAAATGGGAGAACCATTGGTTGAGGAGTTGGACTGGTGGTTGTCCGCCATGGCCACCTTGGTGGTAGTAGATTTTGCATGGCAAGCCTTTCTTTTGGGCCGCTTGGTAGATGCGGTAGCTATGTTCGGGCATGACGTTCCAGTCGTTGAAGGCATGGGCCATAAGGAGTGCTGCCTTCATGTGGTCGAGTTGATGGATGTAGTCGCGACTTTTCCAGAATTCGTTGTAGTCGCCGTTGGTTCGGTCGAAGTTTTTGAGCATGCCATCGTCGCGGATGTTGCAATCGCAGAAGTTTCTCGAGGCGTCGTATCCTGAGTGGATGAAGTCGTACAGAACGTCGATGTCCTCGCCCATGTATCCGCCTGGGTGGCGAACCAGTCCGTTGGAGCGGTAGTAGTGGTAGTAGGAGGTATTCGGAGCGACAGGAACGATGCATTCGAGTCCATCGACGCCGGTTGTCGCGGCCGCAAGGCAGAGGGTTCCATTGTAGGAGGTGCCGATCATTCCGACCTTTCCTGTGCACCAATCGGCTTTGACTTCTTCGTTGCCATCGACGCTTGTGAAGCCTTTGGCCCGTCCGTTGAGCCAGTCGATGACGGCTTTGGGAGCGAGCGATTCGTTGGGTCCGCCGACGGTGGGGCAGCCTTGGGACAGCCCGGTGCCTGGGGAGGACGAGTGGACGACGGCAAAGCCGCGTGGGACCCATTCGGCGAGATGTTCGCCGTTGAGACGCGGCCTTTTGGATTCTTGCGGGATCGCTGGAGGTGTTGCGTGTTTGGGGGGTGGAGAATTCAGGTTCTGTCGGGGGCTCCACATGTGTTCTGGAGAGGTCGATCCCATGCCTGCGTAATAAGGGCTCGATTGGTAGATCACGGGGACTTTCAAGCCCTCGGTCTGCGTTGGGTTGGGTCGAGTGACACTGACATGGACCCGATCGGGTTTGCCGTCTTGGTCGGAATCGAATTCGGTTTCTACGAACAGGTCGTGTTGGACCCAGTCGGACTTGAAGGCCTCGACGACTTGGGCCAGTCCATCGACGAAGACTGGTTTGGAGCCTGCCGCTGGCTTAGCGTTTGTCGAGGGCGAGGAGTCTTGGGCGAGGCAGAGGCTTTGTGCAAGGCACACGAGTGCGAATGCGAGGTTGAATTTCAGCATGTTGGATCGAGGGCTATTGAGTTTCATGATGGGTTGCTCGGTTGCATGGATTGGCCTTCGGCCAATCGGCTCAGATCGTTCCAGAAGGTAACGTATTTGTTTCTATCTTTGATGTATTCATCGTCGAATACCGCGCGCCTGAGTTCTTCGCGTTGTTCGAAGAATTTGGAGTAGTCTTTCGGTTCGTCGGGATGAAAGACCGGACAGGGTTTGTCGTAAACGATCGTGGCGCCTTGGTTGCCCTCGTTATGGAAGCGTGACATTCCGATGACTCGGTCGGCCACGAAGATCGCTTCGTTGAGTTCGTGGGTGACCATGAGGATGGTGTATTCGGGTCGTTTGCCTTCGCGTTTGCGTTGAAGGTTTTGTTGATAGAAGCCCAGGAGCATGTACTGGAGGTCTTCTCGCATGGCTTCATCCAGGGCGCCGAAGGGTTCATCGAGCAAGACGACTTTGGGTCGCATGATGAGGGCTTGGGCGACGGCCACGCGTTGTTTCATTCCGCCGGACATTTCGCGGGGGTATTTTCCGCAAGCGTGTTCGAGGCCGACTTGCTTGAGAAAATCCCGGGATTGCTTGAGGTGTTCTCGCCGTTGTTTGAGGTATTTCGGGAACAGGAAGCATCGGCTGAAGAAGGAGCTTTGATCGAGTTTCAGTCCGAAGGCGACGTTGGCTTCGGCTGTCAAGAAATCGTAAAGGGAGTATTGTTGGTAAACGATTCCGACGTTGCGAGTCGGGCCGATGACGGGTTGTCCGTCGGCGAGGATTTGGCCTTCGGTGGGTGGATGGGTACCGAGGATGGCTTTGAGAAGGGTGCTTTTACCGCAGCCGCTCGGACCGACGATCGCGACGATTTGACCGGGCCAGATTTTCAGATTGATTTGGTCAAGAACGGGAAAGTCGCCGAAGCGGTGAGAGACATTGCGGACTTCTAGGGCGTAATCGCTCATGACTCGTCGGATCCACCGAAAACAATTTTATAGAGATGAATCGCAGCGACCACAGCAGCGCCGGCAACGATGCCGAACAGGAAGTCGAAGAGCAACGGGGCCAGCCAACTCAGCGGGGCCCCGATCGCAGGGATCGCGTGCATCGCATGAGCGAACGATTCGCTCAAGTGGTGGAGCGAGTCGAACTGATGGGTGATGATTCCACCGCCGACGAGGAACATCGCAGCGGTTCCGGCGACGGCCAAAAAGCGGAGCAAGTAGGGAGCGAACCACAAGATGGCCGCGCCTAGTTTTTTGAGGATCTGATCCGTGGAGCTCGACCCTTTGAGGGTCAGCCAATGGAGTCCTAGATCATCGAGTTTGACAATGCCTGCGACCAGTCCGTAGACGCCGACGGTCATCAGAGTTCCGACGGCAAGCAGAACACCGAGGGTGACCGAGAAGGGTTGACCGACGAGGGTCCCGAGGGTGATGACGATGATTTCGGCCGAGAGGATAAAATCGGTGCGGATCGCACCTTGGATTTTTGTTTTCTCTAGTTTGACCGGATCGACGTCGGGGTCATGGATCGCTTGGAGGCGTTCGGAGCGAGACTGGGAGATATCTTTGTCGGTTTTGGGGTGTAGCCAAGAGTGAAGGATCTTCTCGACCCCTTCGTAGCACAGATAGATTCCTCCGAGCATCAGCAGGGGTTTGATGGCCCACGGGGCCAGGGCGCTGATGGCAAGAGCGGCCGGGATGAGGATGGCTTTGTTGACGGCCGAGCCGACGGCGACTTTCCACACCACAGGCAGTTCGCGATCGGCCGAAAGCCCTGTGACTTGTTTGGCGTTGAGAGCCAAGTCGTCTCCCAAGACCCCTGCGGTCTTGTTGATAGCGACTTGGCTCATCGTCGAAACATCGTCTAGGATCGACGCGATATCGTCTAGAAGGGTAAGGAGCGTAGCGCCTGCCATGGTGGCTGACTAGCCCTTCTTTGCCGCTTCGTATCGCTTGGAAACTTCGTTCCAATTCACGACGTTCCAGAAAGCAGCGATGTAATCTGGTCTTCGGTTTTGATACTTGAGGTAGTAGGCATGTTCCCAGACGTCCAGAGCTAGGATAGGGGTGCCTTCGATTCCTGCGATGGCCTTGCCCATCAGAGGCGAGTCTTGATTGGGTGTCGACCCGATTTCGAGCTTGCCGTTGTTGACGACCAGCCAAGCCCAACCCGAGCCGAAGCGTCCGACGCCAGCGGCGGCGAATTTTTCTTTGAATGCATCGAAGCTTCCGAAGGTCGCTTCGATATCGGCGAGGAGGGCTCCGGAGGGTTTTCCGCCGGCGTTCCAGCCGATGATGTTCCAGAAGAAGGTGTGGTTCCAGTGCCCGCCACCGTTATTGCGAACCGCGCCCCGCTTTTCGTCAGGAATGGCCGCAAGGTTGCCGACGATCTCTTCGATCGATTTGTTTTCAAACGGGGTGCCTTCGAGGGCCTTGTTCAAGTTATTGACGTAGGCTTGATGGTGCTTGCCGTGGTGGATTTCCATCGTTTGGGCATCGATGTGGGGTTCCATTGCATTGGATGCGTAAGGCAGGGGTGCAAGCGTAAAAGGCATTGTGGAGGCTCCTGGAGGAAGACGAACATAGGTTCAAGCGATCGAGTATAGTATAGGGTCTCGACCGTGCGATGGGATTAACTTACGCCAGGAGTGGTTTTTTCGCCAGTGCCAGGGCCGTTGAAACGACTGGCCCAGGGGGACTCAAGGGATCAAAACAGGATGAAAAACGTAGCAATTGTTTATTTTTCCTCGGGTGGGCATACCCAGCAATTGGCCCATGGGATCGCCGAGGGGGTTCGAAGTGTGCCGCAGACTGCGGCGGTGCTTTGGCGGATCGAGGGATCCGACCTTCGCGACGGCCGCTGGAAGAACGAGGAGATCCTGGCCGGCTTGCAGCGGTCCGATACGATTGTCTTCGGCACCCCGACCTACATGGGTGGAATAGCAGCCCAGTACAAAGCCTTTATCGATGCTTGCGGGGGCATTTGGTACGAGCAAGCTTGGAGGAACAAGCTCGCGGCGGGATTTACCCATTCGCAAGGTCTCTCGGGGGACAAGCTCAATACGCTCGAGGGATTGATGATCCAGGCCATGCAGCACGGAATGCTTTGGGTAGGCTTGGGGATACGGCCCGAGGGGAGTTCTCCCGAGCAAATCAACCGACTCGGCTCCTATCTGGGCCTTATGGCTCAGAGCGAAGCGGACCAAACGAACTTATTCGAAGGGGACCGGCAGACCGCTAGGCTCTTCGGTCAGCGGATCGCCGATGCGACCCATCGCTGGCAGCGGACTTAAAACGAACCATCTTAAGGACTCTGAGGATCGTCATGTTGATACGGAGTGTTCTAGCTCGATTGTTGGTTGTCTCTGGGTTGTGGTTTTCGACTGCGGCTTTGGGTCAGGAAACGATTTCGTTCAATCGGGATATTCGCCCGATCCTATCGGACAATTGTTTTTTTTGTCATGGACCTGACACCAACAAGCGCGAAGCGGGTCTGCGGCTCGATACGCTTGAGGGGTTGCATGGCACCGAAGGAAGCACCGGTGACAAGTCCGATCGTCCTGCCAGAGCCGCTGTGGTCGTTGCGGGCAAACCCCAAGAGAGTTTGCTCATCGAGCGGATCGAGACCCAGGAGGCTGAGCTTCATATGCCCCCGCTCGAGAGCGGCAAGAAGCTCACGGCCGAGCAGATCGAACTTCTCAAGCGGTGGATATCCCAGGGTGCGCAATACGAGGGGCATTGGGCTTTTGTGCCTCGCAAGAACTCGGGGATTACAGGCGACGAACCGATGCGGGATCGAATCGATGCGCTGATCTCGGGGGAGTTGACCAAGCATGGGCTCAAGGCTGGCACCAAGGCCGACCGGGTCACGCTCCTGCGGCGTTTGTATTTTGATTTGACCGGTTTACCGCCGACCCAAGCGCAGGTCCAGGAGTATCTCCAGGACGAGTCTCCGGAGGCTTATGAGCGCCTGGTCGATCGACTCTTGGCGTCCTCCCATTTCGGAGAGCGGATGGCGATGTGGTGGATGGACTTGGTCCGGTATGCCGATTCGGTAGGCTACCATGGGGATCAGGAGATGAGTGTATCGCCGTTTCGCGAGTATGTGATTGAATCGTACAATGCCAACAAGCCGTTCGATACCTTCACCATCGAGCAATTGGCAGGGGATTTGCTGCCATCGCCGAGTCTCGAGCAGCGGATTGCATCGGGTTACAACCGTCTCGGGATGATGAGTGCCGAGGGTGGCGTTCAGGACCGGGAGTATTTGGCCAAGTACATGTCCGAGCGCGTGCGGAATGCCAGCGGGACTTGGTTGGGGATCACGCTCGGGTGTGCCGAGTGCCACGATCACAAGTTCGATCCCCTTTCGGCCAAGGACTTCTATAGCTTTGGTGCGTTTTTTGCGGACATCAAGGAGCGGGGGTTGTACTCCGGAGCCAATGCCGATGGCAATTGGGGGCCTTATGTGAAGGTCCCGAGTCCGTCGCAGGAGGCCGAGTTGGCTGCGATCGATCAGAAGATCTCTTTGGTGCAGGGTTTGATCGACCAGAACACTCCGGAGTTGCTTTCGGATTTGGAGGCTTGGGAAGCCACGCAGGCACCTTGGACGGTTTTGCAAGCCGACTCTCTGGTGTCGCTCGAAGGGGTATCGCTCAAGGGGTTGCCTGATGGATCGTATTTGGCCAGCGGCAAGAATCCTGCCAACGACACTTATTTGATGACGGCCAGCGGTTTGCCTGCGGGAGTCACAGCGTTTCGACTCGAGGTTTTGCCTGATGGATCGTTGCCCAACAAGGGACCTGGACGAGCGGGGAATGGGAATTTTGTGCTTTCGGAGTTTGTGGTGCATCATCGCAAGTCCGATGGGACGGTCGAGCCTGTGACTTTGGTCGATGCGAGTGCGACCTATGAGCAGACCGGGGCAGCCGGCGGGAACCCTTATGGCAAATGGTCGGTCGCTGGGGCCTTGGATGCCGACAAGAAGGGTCGTCAATGGGGATGGGCGGTCATGGAGCAGGTCGGCAAGGCCCATGCGGCGGTCTTCCAGACGGCCGAGGATTTGAAGATGGGTCCTGGGGAGTCGATCGTCGTAGGGCTTTGGCAGAACTTGGACAATCCCCATCACACGATCGGGCGATTTCGAATATCGGTCACGACGGCCAAGCGGCCCGTCGGAGTCGCTTCGAGTTTGCCAGGGGAGATCGAGGGGATTTTGGCCAAGTCCCGATCGGACCGCAGCGTTCAGGAGCAAGCGAAGGTTTTGTCCCATTATCGAACGATTGCTCCGAGGCTTGAGCCTCAGCGGCAAGAGTTGGTTGTGTTGCGCAAAAGTCGCGAGGAGCTCGAGAAGCGGATTCCGACGAGTTTGGTTACCGAGGCGGTCGAGCCCAGGATGGTGCGGGTCTTGGCCCGGGGCAACTGGATGGACGAGATGGGGCAAGTGGTCTTGCCGGCTTACCCCGAGTCTTTAGCGGCCTTGACCCCGAACGCGAGCACTGGGACTGCGGCTCGGCTGACCCGATTGGATCTGGCCAAGTGGATCGTCGATCCGAACCATCCGCTGACCTCCCGCGTCCTCAGCAATCGGTTGTGGAAGTTGCTCTTTGGGGTTGGGATATCGCGTCGACTCGATGATTTAGGAGCGCAAGGGGAGTGGCCTAGCCATCCGGAGTTGCTCGACGAATTGTCGCAATGGATGATCGACACGGGTTGGGACATCAAGCGATGGCTCAAGACGGTATTGATGACCGAGGCTTATCAGCGTTCGTCCCTAGCAGAGCCGGGGGTAGGGGACAAGGATCCTTACAATCGGTATCTGGCGCATCAGGGTCGGTTTCGGTTGGATGCCGAGATGGTTCGCGACAATGCATTGAGTGTTGGTGGGTTGTTGGTTACCAAGCTCGGCGGTCGGAGCGTTCGGCCTTATCAGCCTTCGGGGTATTGGGCATATTTGAATTTCCCTCAGCGCGAGTGGCAAAACGGGGCCGGAGAGGAGTTGTATCGTCGAGGACTTTACACGCATTGGCAGCGACAGTATTTGCATCCGAGTTTGCTGGTCTTTGATGCACCGAATCGCGAGGAGTGCACCGCAGAGCGTCCTCGATCCAACACGCCGCTTCAATCGTTGGTTTTGCTCAACGACCCGACGTACATCGAGGCCGCACGGAGTTTTGCCGAGCTGATCCTCAGGCGCAGTGGGGATGACGTGGACAAGCTTCGTTATACCTTTGAACGAGCTTTGTCGAGGTCCCCGACGGGCCAGGAGTTGGAGGTCTTGGAGGGGTTGTACCGATCGCACTTAGAGCAGTTTCGCGGATCGGTCTCATCGGCCAAGGAGTTGCTTGGGGTAGGGAGTCGTCCTGTTCCCGAGGACCTCGATGCGGCGCAGTTGGCTGCTTGGACGAGTGTTGCGCGCGCGGTGATGAATTTGCATGAGTTCATCACTCGGTACTGAAATTGTTCGTTCGATGGGATCTGTTACACGAGAGGATCGCAGTGAAGATGAGTTCAAGAATCGATGGGATAGGACGCAGGACATTTTTGCAGCGTCCTGGGATCAGTCTTGGGGCCATGGCATTAGGGTCGCTTTTGGGTCGAGAGAATCGGGCGATGGGTTTCGATGGCCCGAGCGGCTTGCCGGGTGTCCTCGAGCCGCTGCATCATGCGCCTAGGGCCAAGCGGATTATCTGGTTGTACATGGCCGGAGGGATGACGCATTTGGAGACGTTTGACCATAAGCCCAAGTTGGCACAGATGCATGGTCAGGCGATGCCCGAATCGATCACCAAGGGTCAGCAGATTGCGCAGTTGCAGGGTCAGAAACTGAATTGTTTTGCGCCGCAGCATTCCTTCAAGCCGTGGGGACAGAGCGGTCAGGTGATCTCGGAGATTTGGCCGCAATTGGCCTCCAAGTGCGCCGATGATCTGTGCGTGGTCCGATCGCTTCACACCGATGCGATCAACCACGATCCTGCGCATACGTTTATGAACACCGGTTCGATGAACAGCGGTCGACCGGCGATGGGTTCCTGGTTGCTCTATGGGCTCGGATCGCAGACAGAGAATTTACCCGGCTTTGTGGTGATGGTATCGACGGGCAAGTATGGGCAGCGGCAGCCGATTGCGGCACGCCAGTGGCATTCAGGGTTTTTGCCTGGACAGTATCAGGGTGTTGAGTTTCGAGGGACAGGCGATCCGGTGTTGTATGTCGGCAATCCCAAGGGGGTCGATACGCTTAGGCAGCGTCAGGTGGTCGATGCGATCGCCTCGCTCAATGGGATAGCCAACCAGAGGCTTGAGGATCCCGAGATAGCCACAAGGGTTCGGCAGTATGAGTTAGCGTTTCGGATGCAGACGAGCGTACCGGAGTTGATGGACGTGTCGAAGGAGCCGGAACATATTTTCGATTTGTATGGGACCAAGGGTGGCGATGGTTCGTTTGCATCGAATTGTTTGCTGGCTCGTCGGTTGGCCGAGCGAGGGGTGCGTTTCATTCAGTTGTACCATCGCGACTGGGATCACCATGGTGCCGTCAAGGCGCATTCGGAGGGGACGGCCAAGGAGGTCGACCAGGGAGTCGCGGCGTTGATTACGGATTTGAAGCAAAGAGACATGCTCAAGGACACGATATTGGTGTTTGGCTCGGAGTTTGGTCGCACGCCGATGGCCCAGGGGGATGGGCGCGATCACCACTTGGCTGGCTTTACGATGTGGTTTGCTGGTGGAGGATTTAAGCCTGGTTTGAGTTACGGCTCGACCGACGAGTTTGGCTACCATGCGGTTGAGAACGTCGTATCGGTGCATGACATCCACGCGACGCTTTTGCATTTGCTCGGGATTGATTACCAGCGATTCAGCTACAAGTTCCAGGGGCTCGATTCGCGGCTGACCGGCGTGGAACCTTGCCGGGTGGTCCATGAGTTGTTTGCGTGAGTCAACGTATCGTGAGCAATTCCGCAATGCGTTACCAGATGCAGTCCTGTCGGCAGTATGGCAAGTGTATCAGTGGATATCGGCCGACGCGTAAGTCCCAGGGGATTTCCTATAGGCGTTCGAAAAAGAAATCGGTGATCGAATCGATTAGCGAATCGACTCACAGTTCCTACTCGCCGGAGTTGCTTAGATACCAAAAGACCATCGAAACACCCGCAGAAGACTATTTGTTTTACCGTCAGAGTTTCAGGGGTATCCCGGTCAGCAATGGGTGGCTTCGGATCGATGAATCGGCGTCGAGCAAGGAGTTCCTGGGGGTGCATTCACGGATTCTGGATGATGCGGGAATCGGACAGATCGAATCGGTTGGTGAGTTTAAGCCATGGGTCAAAGAGCAAGCGGCGGTGTTGAAGTCCAAGTTGGCGATGGGTCCGACTCGTCAATGGGATGTACTGGACACTAAGTTGTGTTATCGCATCGATAAACACAAGCCTAAGTTGGCCTGGAAAGTTCAGCTTGCTGAGAGCAAGGGGGTTCGGTCCGGGGATGTGTACATCGATGCGTTACGCGGAACACGGATCGTGGTACTCAAGTCCACCTGGTCGAGCCCCATGGCAAAGGGGTTTGTGTTTCGACCGAATCCATTGGTCCACATGGATGCTGATGCATTGCCGGATCCTAAGCTTTTGCCGACAGCGAGTTACATTCAGGTTCCCATTCCGGTATCCCGAAGCAGCCGTGTACTGCGGAATGACTACGCCTATGCGTGGAGTCCTAATTCAGAATCGCATGCAACTGCGGGTCAATTCTTTTATGACGCTTCGGACGTTCGATTTGGGCAGACGATGGCATTGTACTATGCCACATGGATGCAGCTTTATTTAGGTAAGACATTGGGTTTTTCGCGTGCCAATCCTGGTCAGGTCGAGTTCATCGTTGGGTTCAACCGAGAGGACAATAGTTACTATGATTTGGCTCGCAATCGAGTATATCTAGGTCTCGGTGGAATCCCTGACTTTCAGGATGCCGAGGTGATTTTGCATGAGTACTCCCATGCGATCCACTCGGTGATCAATCAACCATTGAGTTTAGACAAAAGCTCGATCAATTTCCTTGAGGGGTTCTGCGACTACATGGCCTTGTCGACCTGTGAGCACTTCAAGGTCAAGCATGGGGGATTGTCGCAGGAATTCGCGGCTTGGGACGGTTGGAAATCAGGGCGGAGAGTTCGAGATTCCTTAGGTATCCGAAGAGCCGACGATGACGATTTATTGTCGGACACCGAGAATCAGATCCACTCGACGGATCGGTCGGATCGAGCCTCGGAGTTTTGGACCGGAGTGTTATGGGACCTACGAGAGGCCGTTGCAGGCTCAAAGGCAGGGCATGGCGATTCGGTGGTGCTCGGGGCGCTCTATAAAATAGACGCGCCTTACACAGCGTCGAATTTCGCGAAAGCGATGCTTTTGTACAATCGCAGTCACTACAGTGGGCACAAGGAGAAGAGCATCGTGGAGGTCTTCACCCGTCGTGGTATTCCTGTAGGTCTTTAGTACTTAGCGCTTTTCCTGAAACTTGTGGGAGACCCTCGATACTTGCGGGGCCTTGTCCCTCGAAGTGACGGCTTCCGCTTGGGGGGGCCAGGGGGAGGTCGGATCGATCGGCATGGTTGGGATGTCATGGATCTTTTGGAACTGCAAAACGCCGTTGACGAAGACCATTCCATAGATGTCTTGGGTGTCGCAGCAGACTTGTTGGGCTCCTCTGGGCTCTACAGGACAGGCTTGGAAGGGCATGAATCCTACGTAGCGCCATCCATAGAGTTGTTTGCGTCCATGCGGGTCGCAAGCGATGACGGCTTCGTAGAAGCCGAACGGGACGTTCGATCCGTAGATCGTAGCCGGTGGTGCGGGTGCTTGTTGGGTGAGATTCAGGCTCGGATTTTGGGCTGATTTCTCCAAAACTCCTGGGGTGGGCGACAAAGCGCCGATTAGCGAACCGATACTGCCGATGATTTCGGCAGTTTGTTGATCGGTCTCTGCATTGAGCGATGTGAGGTTCCAGCCGTTTTCAAGTTCGAATTCGAAATTGCCTGTGCCGAGCCCGGGTTTGAGGTTGATGGCGTATTCTTCGGAGAAGTCGGGAAGGTACTCGAGCTTCATCGATATTTTCTGGCGAAGCGGCGGGTCGATTTCGACCTTGTTGTCTAATCTCTTATCCCCCCCTTGTAGGTCGATTCTTTGATCATCCTCCGCTATATCGGGCGGTTGTTTGGCGCTTGCTAGAGCGACTTTGGATGGGTTTGTTGGTTTTTCGGCAACTTTGACTTCAAGCGGGGAGTCTTGGAAAACGCTCATCACAGGTGCTTTGTCCTCCCCGGCGCTGGCGATGTCACCGGAAATAAAGAGGTAGGGTTTGGGTCGGTAGTACCGTACACCTTTCGTGTAGTCCCCTTGTACTTTTTTGACCTCGACACGGGTACAACCCGAGAACATCGAGCCGGTGAGGGCCAAAACGGAACAACCGATAACAAACGTGTGAATCTTTCTCATGGTTTTTTCTCTCGAGCGATTTTTCTACCTGTTGGGTGTGATACTCAAAGCCCCCAGGGGTTGCGAGCATGTCAATCCTACGCCTTGATAATCGTCGTTAATTCCGATACAACCCAACTTAAAACGATCCCGGACTTAGCCCTTCCTTATTTTGTGTATTTTTACTTTTCCTTATTCATGTTCCTAAGCCGTTTGTACGCCATGGAGTGATCGGTCGATGAACAGGGAAAATCGCGATGAGCATTGGATGAAATTGGCGTTGGAGTTGGCCAAGGGTGGGGAGGGTTGGGTCGAGCCCAATCCGATGGTCGGTTGCGTGGTGGTTTGCGATGGAGAGTTGATCTCAAGCGGTTATCACGAGAGGTTTGGTGGACCGCATGCGGAGGTCCAGGCCTTGCGAGGTCTCGATGCGGAGCGGTTGTCGCGATCGACCGTTTACGTGACGCTTGAGCCCTGTGCGCATCATGGCAAGACCCCACCTTGTGTCGATTTGTTTTTGGAGCGACCGGTTCGGCGGGTTGTCGTGGCGATGGAGGATCCATTTGCCCAGGTATCTGGCCGGGGGATATCGAAGTTGCGAGAGGCTCGAATCGAGGTCCATGTCGGTGTGTCTCGGGCCGAGTCCAGAGCGCTGAATGCTCCTTATCTGAAGCGACTAGAAACGGGTTTGCCTTGGGTGATCGCCAAATGGGCGATGAGTCTCGACGGTGCGATAGCGACTCGGACGGGGGATTCGAAATGGATTTCCAATGCTCTATCTCGGCATCAGGTGCATCGCTTGAGGTCTCGGGTCGACGCGATCCTTGTCGGGAGTTCGACGGTGCTTGCCGACGATCCTATGTTGACGGCTCGGTTAGGTCCTGAAGAGCCGATTGCGCGTCGAGCGACGCGGGTGGTATTGGATCGTCGGTTTCGAATCGGTCTTGAGAGCCAGTTGGTGCGCAGTGCCAGGGATGTGCCGGTGTTGGTGGTTGTCGATCGTGAGTCGACACGAGGCCAGGCGGCCAAGCATCGGGCATTCTGTGAGGCGGGAGTAGAATTCTTGGAGTTTGAGCCTTCGTTGGCTAGGGATTCCCGGGCGGGTCTTGAGCGGATGCTCCGAGAGGTTGCCGACCGTGGGGGTAGCAATCTGCTTGTCGAGGGTGGTGCGGAGGTCTTGGGGGGGCTATTCGACGCGGGTCTGGTCGATCAGGTGGAGTGTTATATTGGGCCCAAGGTGATTGGTGGAAAGGGTTCGCTTCGAGCGGTTGCCGGTATGGGCATGAGCGAAATTTCCAAGGGTTTTGGCTTTGAAAGAGTGCGTTGGGAGTCGCTCGAGGGGGATCTGCATTTCTCAGGGGTTTTAGCAAAGTGTCCGTCGGAAACACTTGGGGCTTTGGAGTGATACGAAGTTGGGATTTTAGGGCAATTACCATCCGGGGATGTTCGATTCGCTTGACAGTTACCCAGGCGACGAGTTGTAATAGCGATTAGTTCTACCCCTGCGGGAATCGGTATTGCCGAGTTTCCCGGTCGGGGGCTTGCAAGGTCCTTTTGATATTCACTCAAAGTTGAGGCAGTAACATGCGATTTAAACTTTTGCTAGCCATGTGCTTGGCATCGATGCCTATGTGCTTGGTCGGTTGCGATTCGAGTAGTGAGAACACGGTCGGTACCGGTAGCAAAGAGCCGCCACCGGACGTCAAGGAGCGGATTGAAAAAGAGCAGAAGATGCGAGAAGAAGCCGCAGCGAACCAGGCTAAGAACCCGATGTAAAGCGGACGTCAAGCACCTTATAGGTTAGCTAAACGAGTCGAAGGCCTCTCGGGATCCGAGGGGCCTTTTTCGTTGGCCAGCTACCCACGGGGGTGGAATTTCTGGTGGACCTTTTTGAGTTTGCTATTTTCGACTTGGGTGTAGATCTGAGTCGTTTCGATGCTGGCATGTCCGAGCATTTCTTGGATCAGTCTCAGGTCTGCACCGCCGGCTAGCAGGTGGGTAGCGAAGCTATGGCGCAGGGTGTGGGGTGAGGTTTCCGGGTCGATACCTACGCGCAGTGCGTAGCGTTTGACCAATTCCCAGGTCGCTTCACGGCGGAGACGTTGGCCGGTTCGCGAGACGATCAGCCATGGAGTTGCTTTGGCGTCTCGGTGTTCGATCAGGGGAGTCCTCGAGGAGTCGAGGTACAATCGAATGGCTTCGATGGCACGCTGTCCCAAGGGGACCATCCGTTGTTTGCTTCCCTTGCCGTCGGCCAAGCAGTAGCCTTGATCGAGGAAGACATTGGCAAGGAGCATATCGGAGACTTCCGAGACGCGGCAGCCCGTGGCGTAGAGGAGTTCGAGGATAGCGCGATCGCGTATCCACAAGGGGTCGTACTTTTGGGGGGCTGTTAGGAATCGATCGATCAGGGAGGCATTGATGACCGTCGGTACACGTCGCCAGAGTTTTGGGGTGGTCAGCAGTTCGGCTGGATTGTCTGTGATTGCTGCTTCGAGTTGCAGGAACTTGTAGAACATTCGGAGCGAGACGATATGCCGTGCGATGGAGCTTGCAGCGAGTCGCTGATCTTTGAGCCAGACGAGATAATTGGTTAAATCGTCAATCTTTAGCTTATTGGGAAATCTTCCATCGAGCCAGGATTGGAAGTGCGATAGATCACGGCGGTAGGCCATGACGGTATTGGGAGCAAGGTGGCATTCGGTGCGCAGATAATTCAGGAATCGCTCGGACCAGCCGGCGAAGGTTGTCTCAAGGTTGCTTGGGGTTTGGGTTTGGAGGGATAGTTTCTTGAGTTTGCTTTTCATATGAGGAATATACCTCAGGGGTTGGAGCGATTAAACTGAGAAGCCAGGGTTAGAGAGAAATTGAGTTTATTGGCACCAACAGGGAATCGAATGCGCGTTTTGGTCGTTGGGGGCGCAGGATACATCGGATCTCACACGGTCCGTTTGCTCAATCAAAGCGAGCATCAAGTATGGGTTTACGACAACCTTTCGATGGGTCATCGACGGAGCATCAAGTCCGACCAATTGATCGTAGGGGAGTTGACGGATCGCGAGCGGCTCGAGGGGGTGCTTCTGCGAAATCGCATCGATGCTGTTTTGCATTTTGCTTCCAGTACTTGTGTTGGGGAGTCGGTCAAGGAGCCTGCAAAGTATTATTTCAATAATGTCATTGCGACGCTTGGGCTGTTGGAATCGATGAGAGCTTGCTCGGTCAAAAAGTTCGTTTTCTCAAGTACTACGTCGACTTATGGACAGCCGGATCGGATCCCGATTGTTGAGGATACACTCCAACTGCCCGTCAACCCTTATGGATTTACCAAGCTGGTCATCGAGCGAGCCTTGAAGGACTACGCTCATGCTTATGGTTTCGCCGGCGCCGCATTGCGTTATTTCAATGCTTCTGGGGCGTCTTCAGATGGAACGATCGGCGAGGACCATGAACCGGAGACCCATTTGATACCTTTGGTTTTGCAGGTGGCTTTGGGGCACCGCGAATCGATCCAGGTGTTTGGGAACGATTACCCAACTGCCGATGGTACCTGCATCCGCGATTACATCCATGTGGAGGATTTGGCATCGGCGCACTTGGCGGCTTTGGAGAAGCTTGAACCAGGGCGGGTTCTGGAGGTCAATCTTGGAACGGGGGTTGGCAACAGCGTGCTCGAGGTGATCGAAGCTTGTCGGAAGGTCAGTGGTCATCCGATTCCGGTGGTGATGTCACCTCGGCGCGCTGGGGATTTGCCCGAACTGGTAGCCGAGTGTTCGTTGGCCAAGGCCCTTTTGGGTTGGGAGCCAAGGTATCGACGCATCGAGGACATTGTTCAGACGGCGTGGAATTGGCATCGTTCCCATCCTCGGGGCTATGACGATCGGACTTGAGCATGTATGAATTTTTTTGACTTAGGTTTTTTGACTTAGGTTTTCTGAGATAGTTTTTTGAAATAGGTTTGCCGTGCACGACATCATCATCGAGAAGCCTTATGAGTTTATTCCGCCGAATCGCAGGCGATGGTTTCCCAGGACGGTGCTCAAGCTCAACGTCGTGCCTTGGTATCTGAAGCGGTACGAGGGGGTCGTTTCGCATCGGCTCGAGGGAGTCGACCATCTGCGGGAGTCCTTGCGGCTCGGACATGGAGTTTTGTTGACGCCGAATCACTGTCGGTATGCGGACCCTTTGGTGCTTTGTCACGTCGCCGTAGCGGCCGATACGTTGATGTATGCGATGGCCAGTTGGCATTTGTTTCACCAAAGTCGCTTTCAGCGTTGGGCTTTAAGGACCATGGGGGCTTACAGTGTCTACCGCGAGGGTCTTGACCGCCAGGCGTTGGATTTGGCGATTGAGACGCTATCGGTGCCGGATCGTCCTTTGGTGGTTTTCCCGGAGGGTTCTGTATTTCGAACCAACGATGTGTTGCAACCGCTGCTCGATGGGGTGGCATTTATGGCACGGACAGCGGCCAAGCGTCGAGCCAAAGAGGGCAATGGTGGCAAGGTCGTGATCCATCCGGTGGGGATCAAGTATTTGTTTCACGGCGATTTGAATAAGGCGATAGGACCGACTCTGGAGTCGCTTGAAAAACGACTGACATGGGAGGCGACCAAGCAGGCACCGATTGTTGAACGGATCGCCAAGATCACCCATGCGATGTTGAGCCTCAAGGAGATCGAGTACTTAGGTTCACCGCAATCGGGTTCGATCATCGAGCGTCAGGAGAGGTTGGTCGACCATCTTCTGGATCCTTTGGAGATCGAGTGGATGGGCAAGGACTCCGATGGCCCGATTATTCCGAGGATCAAAGCGCTTCGGATGAAGATTGTCCCAGAGTTGACCACCGGGGAGTTATCGGATTCAGAGCGTGAGCGAAGGTGGCAGCAGCTATCGCGAATATATCTTTCTCAGCAAATCGCTTCGTATCCGCCGGAGTATTTGTCATCGCCCACTACCGACACGCGGATCCTCGAGACCGTCGAGCGGCTCGAGGAGGACTTGACCGACAAGGCCGGGATTCATGGTCCCATGGAGGTGGTCATACGGATTGGCGAGGCGATCGAGGTTCCTGCCGATCGGAGTCCCAAGGGGGAGGAGGATCCGATCATGAAAACGCTTCGCGAGCGGATGCAAGGAATGCTCGACGATTTATCGCACTTGAGCAATCCGATCCGGCTCGAGTCATGAGCGAGGTTCGTTAGGCTTCGAAGTCCCCGGCGGTTCCTAGACCACGGCCGATATGGACTTCGCAGGCGAGCCTTGCGACGACAAACATCCATTCGACCAGGGAAGGGGAGTGATCAAAGCAAGCCTTGAGTTCGCTGCGAAGGTAAGCCAGATCGCAGGGACCTTTCAAGCGGTTTCGTTCGCGGTAGATCACTGGCCAAACGCAGTTCCAGGTCCTGCGCATCCAGGGGCTCAGCCCATAGGAGTCGGCCAGCAATGCCTCGCGGTGCCATTGAGAGAACTCATCGATGCAGGTGGTCCAGTTGGATGAATCGGGGTTGAAATTGCTCAGGGGTGATTTCGAGGTGAATCGTTCTTTTGCGGTCCCCAGCACATCGATCAATCGTTCGGTCAGCAGATCGAAGCTTGGGCGAGGAGCGAGGAATTCCGATTCCATCTCGATGCTCATCCAATCGGGTTGTTCGAAGCGAATCGTCCAGGACCTTGGTGTCCAATCGAGGGTACAGGCAAGGTCGAGGATGTTTCCGGTGGGAAAGGCGTTGACGTTCATCGGCTTGTTCCTGCGGATCGCCAGTTTGCGAACCATGGTCGTCCAATCATGGGAGGTCACGCGCGCTGTGGCTCGGAACGAGCAAGGGACGATACCCAGGAGCTCGAGCCACTGGGATTGCGAGGGGTACAGAGGATCGCTCGATTGGATTGGGGCGGGAGTAAAGACGAAGTTTTCATCGTCTTCGAATCGCCAGGGAGAGTTATGGGCTGGGATCAGTTCCAGGAGGCCTTGGAGTTGATGTTCTTTCGCGTAATCCCAAAGTTTGATCGCTTCATCCTTTTGTTCAGGGAGCACTTCGCTTGCCGAGAGGACTTGGATGGTGGTCATCCAAGGCCGAATCGCGCGGGCTTTTTCGTGGTTGACGCATAGGGTTAAGGCTTGAAGCCAGCTTTCGGTAAACTCTCTTTGGTTGCTCATGGGGGCGATATAGCGGCAAGTGGCTCCTAGGTGCTAGAGCGAAACGGGCACGCGGTAAGCCTGTTAGAGCGAAAAGTCGATGATGGTCATCCCTGAGTTTGGGAATTCGGCGAATTGGGTT
This sequence comes from Planctomycetota bacterium, assembly GCA_003671195.1. Lineage (GTDB taxonomy): Bacteria > Planctomycetota > Planctomycetia > Pirellulales > Pirellulaceae > JBKCUI01. The sequence goes on along the minus strand of QWPJ01000016.1, from coordinate 5,981 downwards.
AGCAGTTGAGCCCCCTGATGGAGGCCGACGGTATTGGTGACCAGACGTTGGGGGTGGATCGCACCTGATTCGATCATTTCAAAGATACGGGGGTAGTGGGTCGTTTGCATACCATGGCTACCGTAGATTTCGAGTTCCTTGGCAATGACGCTTGCCATGGGAATCGCTGGATGGGAGTCCTCGGCGAGCATCAATCCGACCTGGACGTGTCGACCCCGTTTGGCGAGGCATTCGATGGAGTTTGCGCAGGTTGTACGGTGTCCTAGCGCATCGATCGAGACATGGGCACCGCGTCGGGTGATTTCGCCGATGGCTGCAACGGGATCGACCTTGGAGGGATTCACTAAAAAATCGGCTCCGAATTGGCGGGCTGATTCCAAGCGGTTCGGCTGGATATCGATGGCGATGATCTGAGCGCCGAGAGCTTTGGCGATCATGACCGCCGAGAGTCCGACGCCGCCGCAGCCATGGATGGCGATCCATTCACCGGGCTTTAATTTAGCTTGGTCTACCAGTGCACGAAATGCGGTGATGAAACGGCAGCCCAAGCTAGCGGCGCTGATAAAATCGATGGAATCGGGGAGTGCGACGAGGTTGGTATCGGCGCGGCGGATGAGGACTTCGTCGGCAAATCCTCCCCAGTGGGTGAATCCTGGTTGGGAGTGTTTATCGCAGATATGGGTATTGCCTAGTTTGCATTCGAAGCACGCTCCGCAACCGCAGCAAAAAGGGACCGTGACGCGTTGAGCGACGCGGAATTGCCGGACCGATTTTCCGACCGAGGCGATGACTCCTGAGAGTTCGTGGCCTGGTACATGGGGCAGTTGGATATCGGTATCGTGTCCCATCCAAGCGTGCCAATCGCTTCGGCAGATACCGCAAGCTTTCAGTTCGATCACTGCATCGTGATCGCCTGGGATTGGCGATGGGACTTGCTCGATCGCGATGGGTCCTTGGAAGTTCCTGAAGATCGCAGCGCGCATGGGGTCGATCTGTTAGGAGGTCAATTCGGTCAATTCGGTCGGTTCGTCGGCAAGGACGCGAGTTTCGACGGGGCTACGGCCTTTGCCGATGGGTTGGGTATTATGGATTCCGATCGAGACTTGGCGTATGGCTCGTTGGACGATGCGTTTGAGATCGGTTTCCCCGAGGGCGATCAGGGCGGTGATAGCCGCCGAGAGGATGCAACCTGCGCCGTGGGTGTTTTGGGTTTCGAATCGTTTGGATTGGATGGCGATGTTTTCTTTTCCGGAACCGAGGATGTGTTCGGATTGTCCGTTGACCTCTCCCATTTTTGCCAGGACGAATCTCGCACCCATTTGGTGCAGATCGTGGATGGCTTTGGCGACATCTTGATTGGTGTTCAGAGCGATTCCGGTGAGCCGTTCGAGTTCGAATCGGTTGGGGGTCACGAGGAAGGCTTTGGGTAGGAGTCTGCGATAGGCGGCCACGGCATCGTCGGTCACGGCATCTTCGGTCAAAAGGGAATCACCGTGTTTGCTAACCATGACCGGATCGACGACCAGAGGGAAGTTGAATTGCTGGGCGCGTTGGTGGACTGCATCGATCGTCTCGGCGGTTCCCAGGGCGCCGGTTTTGGCGACGATGGGTTGGATGTCATCGAGGACCGCGTCGAGTTGATCGAGGACCAATTCGGTCGATAGGTTTTCGACACGTCGGACACCGAGGGAGTTTTGGGCGGTGATCATGGTCACGACCGAAGCGCCGTAGACGCCGAATTGTTGGAAGGTTTTAAGGTCGGCTTGGAGTCCTGCTCCGCCGCTTGGGTCTGAACCAGCGATGGTCAGTGCGATCGCATTGGGTCGGTATTCGGTGGGTCGGTTCATAGCAAGGAGTGTGGAATGGGGGATATGGGGATTGGATATTGGTTCAGGGCCCCAATCGATCCAGTTGCCAGTGGTCTTCGTGGCGGAGGTATCGAAAGCGGTCATGGAGTCTTGAGGGTCGACCTTGCCAGAACTCGATGAGATCTGGGCAGACACGGTATCCGCCCCAGTGTTCTGGGCAAGGGACCGGGGCACCTTGGAGTTTCCCATCGAGGTCTTCGACGAGTTTATCCAGGGTGGATTCGTCGGGAATGATTTGGGATTGGGGCGATACGTTGGCGCTGAGTTGGCTGGACCGAGGCCGGGATCGAAAGTACTGTTCTGAGAGGCTCGGGTCGACTTTCGTCGCGACGCCTTCGACGCGGATTTGGCGTTCGAGGATTGGCCAGAAGAAGCCTAGGGCGACGCGGTTTTGGTGGGTGATCTGGTCCCCTTTAGCGGATTGGTAGTTGGTAAAGAAGGTAAAGCCTTCTTGGTTGTATTCCTTGAGCAATACGATTCGGCAGGCGACTGAGCCGTCGGATTTGGCCGTCGCCAGGGACATTGCATTGGGTTCGAACCATTCAGGCAGGTCCATCGAGCGGAGTTCATCGAACCAGGTTCGGAACAGAGCCAAGGGATCTTTGGGTAATTGGTCGCGCACGAGCGAGCCGAATCGATAATCGCGTCGGAGGTGGTGGATAGTCATGGCCGTAAGGGTGTGGGTTATTTTTTGCCCAGGATAAACGCGTCGATCCCCCAACCATCTTTTTCGGTACGTACGACCAAGCCTCTTGGAGTGAAGAAGTGTTTGACTTGTTCGAAGGGAGGGAGTTTGTTCCCTTGGAGTTCCTGGGGTTTGGATTTATCGGTTTTGAGGACCCGTTCGGCGATCAGCGCCATGAGGGAGCGGGATTGGGGTAACATGCCTTGTCGGAACAGTTCGTACTGCATTTCCGCGGATCGATCGGCGAGGTCGATTTCCGAGAAGCACTGTCCGCTTTGGCTCAGGAGTTTCGATTGCATGGTGCGAACGAGTTGGACATTTTCTTGTTTTTCGAAGTCCCCGTGGATGGCTTCATTTTTGGCGTTTTCGATGACTTGGACCAGCGAATCGGGGTTCGAGGCAAAGACGAAGTACCCGTTGACGATGCACACACCCCATTTGCTCAAGAGGGGTTTTTCCTCTTCCTCTTCTTTTTGATTTTTGGCGCCAGGGTTATTGAATTCGATGACCTCTTCTTCCTCTTCTTCGTTGGAGAATTTCCAGATTCGGAAATCGCCGACGTCCTCTAGTGAGGAACCGGGTTCGCTTTTGGAGTAGCGGTTGAGGACATTGTAGAGTTTGTTTTCTGGGTCGTTGAGTTTGATGCAGATCAAAGACCGTTTGGAGTCTGGGGTGATCGGCTCGATGATTTCGGTGACGGTATAGAACTCTTGGCCGATGAAGGGGAGGATTTCCTTTCGGATATCGATTTGGGGGCCTTGGGGATCGTTTTTGATCTGTTCGAGGATTTCGTCGAATTGTTCGTCGCCGATGTAGGCATCGACGATGCCACGGAGTTTAGGGAAGGCTTCGGAGAAGTTCCAGGAGAAGCCCATGACGGTTGCAGAGGCCGAGGAGATCCAGGGTGGAGGGACCAGGGCGTCTTGGTTGGGGAAGTCTAGGATTTGGACCGATTCGGGTACTTCTTCTTCGCGGAGGATGAAGCCTTGATGGTGCATATCGAGATCTTCTTTGGCCATTTGAACGCTTCCGGCAGCGGCGTTGATCGCACCGAAGCCTTGGTCTTCGAGGAGTTTGAGCAAGTCGACTTGTTTCTTGCTTTTTTGGGCCGAGATCGAACGGAGTAGTTTTCCGAGGCCGAGGGGTTGAACGAAGTATTCGACTTCGGCTACGTGTTCATCGCGGGCGATTCGGGTTTGGATTTTGGTGTACAGATCGGACTTCGAGAGAGAGTCTTGGCGGGGGGTGGCTTGAGCATCGATGAGTTCATCGATCGAGCGCAGATCGTCGGCGATGAAGAGTTGGTTTTTTGAAACGGCAAAGTAGGAGTCGCGAGCGCGGCCCTCGGCGGTGAGTTTGGGGATGCTGTAGTGTTTGACTTCGAGTCCTTTGGATTCGATTTTCTTAAGCGTCCCCTTTTGGCTTTCCATGTCGGAGTTGACTCTTTGGAAGAACTTGTCCAGGGCGTCCTGGCGGTCGGCCACGTCGATGATCAGGGCCAGGGAGAATGGCTTGTCGGTGGTCTCTGGTCGCGAGATGAGCCCCAGGGCTGCTTGTCCGGAGCAGAGGTTTTCGAGGTCTTCGACTTTGAGGCTCAGTTGCCAACCGGCCGAGGCCAAGCGTCGTCGGATTTCTTCCTGTTGGTTCGACCAGAACTCGGTCATTTGAGGATCGTCGGCGAGTTGGCCGAGTTGGGTTTGTTTCCAGTTTTTCAGGAAGCCTGCGGAATTCGGGAGCGTAGCGAAGGCTTGGGTCGAGGCTGGAAGTAGATCGGCGGCTTTTGGGAGTTCCTCGGCTCTGGCCCAGGGGATCATTGCCCCGGTGGCAAGGATCGCGCAGCCAACGAGTCGAATTCCAGTCGCCATACGGAAAGTCGCCATACGGAGAGTTGATCGTATTTGGAATCGCGGTCGGATCGAGGACCCAAGGATCGAGGACTTCTGGAAGAGGGCAGTGCATCGAATCGGTCGCACAGTTGGAATCTCCATTCGTGACAAACTTGTCAAAAAGCGAATAGCCTTTCGCTTACCAAGGGTGTATCGTATCCCAAAACGCACAGATTGGGGACTTCGCAGGGGGGGGCTGTCTGTTTTTCCCTGGGGGGTCGGTCCCTGGCTGAATCTAGTCATTGTTTGCTCATTAGGTTCTTTTTGGCATTTCATTCAGTCAACCTCATCGCATCGCATCATGGTAAAAGACGAAGAAGTACTGGTGGTTCCGGCATCCTTGCTGGTGGAATTGGGACCTTTTTCAGGTTTTCAACCGGCCGTTGACCGATATTTGCCAGCTCTTTTGGATCGCAGCAATCAGTCCTTCCGTCCCCGGAGCATCGTGGAGGACGATCCTTCGTATAAGCAGTTGATCCCTTACGTGATCTTGGAGTGCAACGACGAACAGCACACCCAATTGTTCCGATACACCCGAGGAAAGGGGCAAGGGGAGAAAAGGCTTCATGCATTGCAATCCATCGGCATCGGGGGGCATATTTCTGTAGAGGATGCTCAAGGGGATGACTGGTATCGCAACGGAATGCAGCGAGAGTTATCCGAGGAGGTGATCATTGAGTGCGGTGGCAAGGATCAGATTGTTGGATTGATTTACGATGACACCAGCGAGGTTGGCCGAGTCCATCTGGGGATTGTCCATGTGATGCATTTGGCTTCGTGCAAAGCCACCGCGCGTGAGGATCACTTGCTCGAGGCCGGCTTTTTCCCGCTCGAGCAGATCAAGCACCAGCAGGCCCAGATGGAGACATGGTCTCAGTTGTGTCTGAAGAATCTCTACTGAAGAATCTCGGCTGGGAATCTCGGTTGGGAATCTCTGCTGGGATTAGGCCTCTAGGCTATCGTTTGAGGCGGTTTCGCGGGTCCTTGGGGTGAGTTCTGGGGTGGCTTGCAAAAGTCTTCGACTGCCTGGCAAAACAGTAGGTCCCCATCGATTCCGAAGAGCTGGATTTGGGACTGATCGATCCTCCACATCAAGGAGAAACCGGCGATGGAGAAGCGGCGACCTGTGTAGCGACTGCTTTGGACCAAGATTGTCTCAAGGCAGTCCTCGGGGACTTGATGGTTCGTTTGGTTGGCGATCCATTCTCGGAAATGTTTTCGTACCGCCTGCGCTTTTGGGGGTTTCTCGTGCGATGGATGGTTCATGACTAGGCTATCGGCATCGAGAGGCTGGAGTATGAGTTCTGAGGATTCCGGAGAGTGAAGTTCTTCGGATTATTTGGATAAAACTTGTTCGGTTCCAGATTGAGGAATAGCTAAGTTTTGACGCGCCGAGTGTCCGATTCAAACGATCGATGGGATCATCCCGGATCTGGAACTCGAACGTTGGCTGGGGTCGGTAATGCAAGCATTCCTTCACACGGTGGCATCTTCTGGTCATCGAGAATCTTTATTGGAAGCCTGTGCATCGCAAAGCGGTGC
>QWPJ01000201.1 GCA_003671195.1 Planctomycetota bacterium | reverse complement strand
CGATGATCGCATCGACATTCCGGCAGCCTTCATCGCGGCTTGCCTCGAGCGATTCGATGATTCGCGGATCATCTAGGTCGGAGTTACGAGCCACCCACATCGCAAAGACGAAGGGGAGACCGGTCTCGAGGAACCATTGTTCACCTAGGTCCCAGTCGAAGAAGAAATCGGATCGGAAACGCTCGGGGTTCATCGCGCGATCGCCGATGACCAGCACCGCGTCAGCCGGGCAGTCCTTGGGCTCGGAGTCGATCGGGAAGGGGACCAGTTCCGGGAGTCGACCGAAGCGGCTTGCCAGGAGAACTTGGGACAGAGCGACACTGGTTCGGGATCCTTCGTCGGTCCCGAGCGAGAGGACTTGTTCGGGTGGAACGCGGAAAAGGATTCGCACCGACCAGACCGGTCCACGGCAGGCGATTCCTGCGTCGCTGATGAGCCGATAGTCTTTTCGGTTTCGCAAGAACTCGACGACTGGGATGAGGCCGATGTCGAGGCGACGTTCTTGCATCTGGCTAGCGAGCTGGCTTGGCAAGGCTAAATGGAGATTGGCGAAGCCTACGAGGCGATCCTCGAGGCCGAAGATCAGGGGCTTGGTGTTCAAATAGGCCACAGCACCGACGCTCAGCGTCGGCTGGCTCCTGGGTTTCGGATCGACCGCATTATGGACCATGAGTGGCTCGGTCGGTGCTCGGAGAGAGGTCAGCATGGAGTGCGTGCCTAGGACGATGGGTGGAAGGAACAGCAAAAGAGCCTGATTTTCCAACCGCATGCTAGGGGGTAAATGTAACCATTAGGTTTTCCAAACGCAGCCGGCCCAGGACCATCCTACGCCGAAACCGACGAGCATGTGGTTTTGGTTGGCCCGTAGGATTCCTTCGCGACGCAGGTCGTCGATGAGGATCGGCAGGGTCGAGGAGACGGTGTTCCCTCGGTTGGCCAATCGGATCGGCAGTTTGGTGGCATCGACTTCGAGGGCTTGCTGGAGCATTTCGAGCATTTTGCGGGTGGCTTGATGCATCAGGAGTTGGTCGATCTGCGCGAGTGTAAGCTCGGATTTCGACAGGATGCTGCGGACCAAATCCGGGATGGCCACGACCGAGAAATCCATGAGGCTCTGCCCGTCCATGTACAGACGGCTGTTCCATCGTCGGCGTCGTTTCGGCTGGATCGCTTGCTCGCTGCATCGGGCTCCCCCGTCGCCGACGATCAGGGTGTTGGCACCTTTGCCATCGGTACCGAATTCGAAACCCAAGAGGGTGGGGGTCGGTGAGCATTCGATCAGGGTCGCTGCGGCCGCATCGCTGAAGATCGGTCGCAGGGCACGATCGTCAGGATCGATGAATTTGGTGTAGGTTTCAGCCGTTACCAGGAGGATTCGCTTGCACTGTTGGCTAGCGATGAGGCCTTCGGCAAGCCCGAGCCCGTAGACGTAGCCTGAGCAGCCGAGGTTGAAGTCCATGGCGCCTGCATTGGTACGCATACCTATGCGATCCTGGAGCAGGCAAGCGGTCGTAGGCAAAGGGTAGTCGGGCGATTGGGTGCAGAGCATCAGGTAATCGATCGACTGCGGATCGATGTTGTTTTGCTCAAAAAGTTTAGTGCAGGCTTGATAAGCCAGATCGCTGGCCGTTTCGTTCGCAGCGGCGATGAAGCGTTGTTCGATCCCGGTTTTTTCGATCAATTCCTGGATGTGCCATTCAGGGTGCTCGGCTGCCCACACATCGGCCGTTTCGATTCGGGAGGGAAAGTGGACCGCGATGGGACCGATCTGAGCGTAAGGCACGGCAGGTGACTCGGAGAGGCTAGCGACTTTGTAGAGTGGTCGAAGTTTAGGATTCGTCGCAATCGGATCGGTTGCAGAGTGGTCGGAACCCAGGAAACAATGTTAAGATATTAGCCGCAGGAATTCGAAATGGAAAGGCCGGAAGGTTGATACCATAGCGATTCAGATTGGGGCCTTTGGGCGGTTTGTAGGGGGGCTGGACACCAAGCGATGCGATCGGAGTCGGAACGTGCAAGACGATAGCAAATGGAAACTGATTCTTGCGGTCGTCCGTCCGCATCTGGTCGAGGCCTTGCTCGACTGTCTCAAGCTCGCGCCGATCGAATCGCTTCTGATCAAGGAGGTCAAGGGTTTTGGTCGTCAGAAGAACATGCTCGATCGTTACTCTGGCAGCGATTTCGAGCTAGCTTTTTTGCCCAAGGTCGAGTTATCGATCTGGGTCGATGCACTCAGACTCGAGGAAGTGCTCGAACTGCTCGAGGAAGCCGGCAGGACGGGTCGAATGGGGGATGGCAAGATCATGGTGATTCCCGGTGCGGCTCCTTTGGGTTTGCTTTAGTCGGCCTAGCCTGAGCGTGCTATAATACCAAGTTGTTTCAATGCGACTCTTTCCGACAACCCATGCTGAAGCTTCTTTCAATTCGATGTTCAAAAACCTCATAAATCGACCGTTTGCTCCATGGCTTCCAGCAGCGCTTGGATGCGTGCTGGGCTTTGGTTTTATGCACAGCGCGTCGATGGGCCAGGAGCCTTTTGATTTTGCCCACAAGGTCCTACCGGTGCTCAAGAAACACTGCGCCGAGTGCCACACGGGGGATCAAAAGAAAGGTGGCCTGTCGCTCAACTCTCGAGAGTCGATGCTCGCGGGAGGGGAATCCGGGGCCGAGGTGCTCAGCAACGACAGGTCCACCAGCGAGTTGCTCGCCAGGGTGACGACCAAGGATCCCGATTTGCGGATGCCCCCTGAGGGTCCGGGCCTGAGCGAATTGGAGATCGCTGCCATCGAGCAATGGGTCCGGGCTGGACTGCCATGGGAACAAGGTTTTTCGTTTGGGGCACAAGGTTACGAGCCACCACTGCTGCCTAGGCGACCCGAGCTTCCTGCTCCGAGTTCGCCCGATCGTACCCATCCGATCGATCGTATCCTCGATGCCGACCGCGCTGCTCGGTCGCTCGCTCCGCTCAGATCGATTAAGGACGAGGTTTTTATCCGGCGTTTGTACCTGGATTTGATCGGACTTTTGCCAACCCCCGAGCAGACCCAGGCGTTCCTTGCCGACGCGACGGCAGACAAACATTTGAAACTGATCCGTTCGTTGCTCGATCGGGATATCGAGTACACCGAGCATTGGTTGACGTTTTGGAACGATCAGTTGCGAAACGACTATTCCGGAACCGGGTTTATCACCGGAGGCCGGACGCAGATCTCCAAGTGGCTCTACGAGGCATTGATCCACAATAAGCCTTACGACGCGATGGCCCGCGAGTTGATTGCGCCTCTTTCTGGTGAAAGCGCTGGTTTTGCCAACGGCATCCGATGGCGTGGCGAGGTCAGCGCAGGTCAAACGGTCGAGATTCAGTTCGCGCAGAGTCTCGGACAAGCATTCCTGGGAATTAACCTCAAATGCGCTTCATGCCACGATAGTTTCATCGATCGCTGGACCCTCAAGGACGCTTATGGATTGGCTGCTGTCTATTCGAATAGCCCATTGCAGATCCATCGTTGCGATAAGCCGATTGGGCAGACAGCCAGTCCTGGTTGGCTCTTTGAAGAGCTTGGGAAGATCGACGCCCAAGCGGCCCAGCCGGAGCGTTTGAAGCAGCTCGCAGGCTTGATGACCCACCCTCAAAACGGGCGATTTTCGCGAACCATTGTCAATCGATTTTGGCACCGAATGATGGGCTACGGGATCGTTCATCCGACCGATGCGATGCAAAGCCAACCTTGGAACGAGGATTTGCTCGACCATTTGGCAGTCGACTTTGTCGATCAGGGGTACAACCTCAAGGAGCTACTCTTTACGATCGCCTCGTCGGAGGCTTATCGAGCCGAGTCCGAACGGCTCGAAGAGAGGGAATCCACAGTGCCCTATACTTACCAAGGCCCTCGTGCTCGGAGGATGACCGCCGAACAGTTTGTCGATGCGGTCTGGCAACTGACCGGATCGGCGCCGAACAAGTTCGATGCGCCGATTCAACGCGGCAAACCCATCGAAATCGACGTGGCGCAACCCAAAGCTACCGATCCGCAGGGAGTATGGATTTGGTCCGATACGGCCCGATCGCCAAGCGTCCCACCGGCAGGAGAGAAGATCGCTTTGAGGAAAAGCTTCACGCTCGATGCGCTTCCGAACCAAGCCTTCGGCGTGATCACCTGCGACAACGAGTACCGGCTTTGGATCAACGATCGGTTGATCGCCCAGGACAAAGCCTGGGAAAGCCTAGAGAGCTTCGATGCGATTGCCGCTCTGCGGGTCGGGCAGAACCTGATCCTCGTCGAGGCGATCAACGGCGGAAACGGTCCGAACCCCGCGGCGCTGTATTTCGAGATGAAGCTTATCGATCCCCGCGGTGCCGTCTCGATCGCTTCCTCCGACAAATGGGAATACACCGCGTCGGCTCTGGATGCTCAGGGCAAGCTCGCCGAGGGAGTCAACGATTGGAAAGATGCGGTCGTTGCTGATGGTCCATGGGGGGGCCGATTGAAAAATGAAATCGCGATGGGACTGGCTCGTGGACCACTCGACGGCCCGATGGTGCGGGCCTCGTTGATCAAAGCCGATCCGCTCATGCGAAGCCTTGGGCGTCCCAACCGCGATCAGATTGTCAGTATGCGGCCGACGGAGCTCACGACGCTCGAAGCGATGGATTTGTCCAACGGTCAGACGCTTGCCGATTGGCTCGAGCGTGGGGCTGCACTTTGGAACGCGCGCCGTGTGTCTGCCCAAACCGGCGATACGGCTGCTTCGGCGACGGCTGCTAGCCGTGAACTGATCGATCGGATTTACATGCACGCCCTGAGTCGGCATCCTCGGTCCGAGGAAATCGAGACGATCGATCAATGGGTCGGCCCGACGTTGGAAGTAACCGAGCTTGAGGATATCTTGTGGTCGGTTGTGATGCTGCCTGAATTCCAGTATGTCCGTTAGCCGAGATAGCCGTTAGCCGAGATAGCCGTTAGCCAAAGTCGCCCGATAGAAAAGCTTTGAAACCCCAAGCCAGAGAGTAGCAACGATGACGCATCCTTTTGAGTTCGACCCCGATGCCCCGAGATCCCATGCTCGGCGAGATTTCCTAAGGCAACTCTCCATCGCTGCGACCACGACGCTTGGACTCAGTAGCCCAAGGCTTGTCCATGCGCTTTCCGATGGCACGCAGATTCTGCATCCGAAGGCCAAGGCCGACGCGATCATCGTCTTGTGGATGGGTGGTGGGATGGGGGCTCCCGATACATTTGACCCCAAGCATTACGAGCCCTTTGAGGTCGGCAAGCCGGTCGCACAGGTCGTGAGCACCTTCCCCTCGATCCCTACGGCGGTCGACAACATCCGCATCAGTGAGGGGCTTGAGAATGTGGCCAAGGTCATGGATCGAGCCACCTTGATCCGTTCCCACGTCCAGCCGGACTTGGGTAGTATCTTGCACTCCCGCCACCAGTACCACTGGCACACTGGGTATGTTCCACCCCAGACCGTAGCCTGTCCGCATCTGGGGGCTTGGGTCGCCAAGGTATTGGGACCAAACAACCCGGTGATCCCTCCGTTTATCAACATTGGACAGAGGCTCGAGGGGGTCGGAGAGCAAGAGGAACTCAAAGCGTTCACCACAGCAGGTTTCTTTGGGAGCGAGTATGCCCCGATGAATTTGCCTTTTCCAGAGGAAGCGGCCCTGTCGGTCCGTCCGCCGAAGGGAATGGAGCTTGCGCGATTCCAAAACAGGCATCGGTTTTACCGCAAGCTCGCCGACTCGCATCCCGAGCGAGATTCGATGAGCGACTTCCATCGCGATTCGATGATCCGTTCCATGGAAGGTGCCTATCGATTGCTCGAATCCAAGGAGCGCGAAGCCTTCGATATCAACCTTGAGCCTAAAGAGAGTTACGAGAAGTACGACACGGGCCGTTTCGGACGAGGCTGCTTGCTGGCCCGTAGGTTGGTCGAAGCCGGAGCTCGGTATGTCGAGGTAACCACCGAGTACGTCCCGTTCCTGCATTGGGACACGCATGCCGACGGGCATACGACACTCCGCAGGATGAAGTCCGAGATCGATCGTCCTATCGCTCAGTTGATTCTCGATTTGGAGTCCCGAGGGCTACTCGATCGGACGCTGGTGGTTTTGGCAAGTGAATTCAGTCGCGACATGATCATGGAAGGCCAGCCCGGCTCGAACGCTGCCGATCAAGCCGAGAAGGTCGACAAGATGACCGAGATGAAGCATTACGGATTGCATCGGCATTTCACGGCCGGCTCGAGCGTCGTGATGTGGGGAGGCGGGGTCAAGAAGGGGTTCCTCTATGGGAAGACCGCCCCCGAGCGCCCTTGTATCGCTGTTGAAAATCCGATCGGTGTGACCGACTTGCACGCGACGTTGTTGACCGCACTTGGGATCAGCCCCAAGACAGTATTCGATGTGGAACGCAGACCGTTCTATGTGACCGAAGACGGTAAAGGCCAGGCTCGACTGGATCTCTTCGGGAGCTAGGCTGCGACTGGATTTCGGAAATTTGGCCCAAGCGTGGGTACAGAGCGATGGCACAAAGGGATAGGTCCGATGGGAATACGACAGGTTTATGGTTTATTGGCACTCGCCGGACTGATCCTACCGATGGTTTGCTTCGGGCTTCATTTTACAAGGGCCGGTCAGCAAGCTTGGCCTGAGTTCTTTGCTGCCCCTTTTGCGACCTGGGTGATCTCCGGGTTCAGTTGGGACTTGATGCTCACGGCCACGGCCTGCACCATCTGGATGGCCAGAGAGTCCAAGCGGTTGAAGATCGGCGGTTTTGCTTGGCATTTCGCTGCGATTTTCTTGGTCGGAATCTGTTTCGCATTGCCCACGTTTCTCTACCGCAGGGAAGCATTCTTGAATCGCTCCGGCCAGGGGCAGGAGTGAGGCTCACGCTTTGGATCTTCCAGCAAAGGAGCCCAATCCCAAGAGCATGACCCATTGAAACAAAAAGAGGTTCATCGAAGCCTCGATACCCAGATGCATCAGGGCTGCGAGGCCGATGGCCAACCAGCGGATCTTGGGGATCCACAAGCCGAACGGCAGGAAAGCTTCGATGGCCAGCGTTCCCCAGGTGGCCAAGAGAGTGATCCATGGCCAGTCGAACCATTCGGGCGAGATCCATCGGCCGAAGTTATCGGTCATACGGGAGACATACCCTACGGCGGAACCGTTTTGCCAGGTTTCACCTTCGATTTTGCACAGGGCTGTCGACGCATAGATGACGGTCATTTGGATTTGGATCAGGCGAAGAGCCCAGGCATCTTTGGCACTCGGAGTGCGGTGGGTTTTTTTCGAATCCCACAGCGAGGTGACCGACCATTTGGCGTCCAGGGGAAGCCAGATCAACAAAAAAGCCAAGATGCGAAAGACGGTGTCTTCGCCGTCGGTGATCAAGGGATTGCGGTTCTGAAAAGAAACCAACCAGACAAAGATCGCAGCGACTTGGAAACGCGAATAACACCCTAGGAGCATCAGTCCACTATGGATCATCAGGCATAGGAGTCCCAGTTGCGCGATCCATGGCTCGGAATCCGAGCAGTGCAGGAGGGACCAAGCTTGGGGGCCAAGGATTTGTTCGGCAGTCTGGCTCTTGAGGACACCCGAGTCGGAGTACCAATAAGCCGCATCGGGCCAGACACACAAGGTTTGGATCACGATGAGCAAAGCGAAGCCGATGCGCAGGACCGGAGCCAAAAGAGGATCGCACGACTCGAAGAGGAAATGATCCCACCGTCGGAGAGAATCCCGTGCAAGTCCGATCATGGATCCGAGCAATGATCCGATCATGGATTCGCCTCGCGTCGAACGATGAAGCGGATTTGAGTGCTCCACTGGGTTTGGTCCAATGCCGGGAGTCCTTGGCCCTCCTCGATCGCCATGGTGTTGCGGTAATGGTAGAGCTTGATGTCTCGCATCGGAGGCACAAGCGGCTTGGGGTCGAGCATTTGATTTTCGGGCCCCCAAGCGACGCTGCCAACTGCGGGCTCACGCTCTGGGATCGAAGCCAAAAGGTAGTCGGCAAAGTCGTTTGCAGCCAGATGGTTGTAGGGTAGCCGTTGGAGGTAGTTCATGTGCCGAAACCGATGGAACTTGGTCCAGACCGATGCGGTTTGCCAATCGATGGATGTCCAGGTTCCTGGGTTACCTGACTGATCGGTGACTTCCCCGATAAGCACCCCGTTGTTGAGGACTGGGTTGGGGGCAAACAAGGGCCAATCACCTTGGGAGAGTCCTAGGATTCTCAGGCCCGGATGGACCCAAGCTTTCCATTTCGAGGCCCATGCATAGGATTCGGGAATGGCATCGATTGCCACACCGAGGCAAAACAGCAGAGCCAGAATACGAATCGCGTTTTTTTTCATGATCGAGGGTCCCGAGAGCACCTGAAGGAACGCTTCAGTATAGTGATTCCCGGGCCGTTATTCGTAGAGCTTGAACAATCCCGAGTGGTCCAGTTGCCCGAGCCCGAGTTGATCGACAAGCAATTCCCATTGATTGCGGCAATGGTCGAGGGTATCGGATTTTAGTCCGACGCTTTGAGCCAATTCGCAGATCAGCCGCACATCTTTGAGTTGCAGTTCGGACCTTCCTCCGGGCTGAAAATCCCGTCGGATCATCCGATCGCCGTGGAGTTGTAGGATTCGGCTTTCGGCAAAGCCGCCCAGGAGTGCGTCACGCAGGAGTTTCGGATCTACTCCGGCCAGTTCGGCCAAGCGGATGGCTTGGGCCACCGCGTCGATGGTTTGAGCGACAATGAGTTGGTTGGCCAGTTTTGCGACTTGGCCGGATCCGGGTGGGCCGAGGTGAGTGATCCGTTTCCCGACGGTTTCGAGCACAGGTAGGGCGTGTTGGAAGTTTTCTGGATCCCCCCCGGCCATGATCGACAAACTGGCAGCTTGGGCGCCGAGTTGTCCCCCGCTGACAGGAGCATCCACCCATCGCCGTTGTTTAGCGAACTCTTTGGTGGAAAGAACACTTGAGGTACCAAAGTCGATAAACAGGGTCTCTGGCGAGCAGAACTGCGCCAGGCCGCCTGGTCCGAAGACGACCGACTCGACGGCTTGGGTATTGGCAAGGTTCAGGCAAACGATTCCCCCGGTGGCATGTTCGGCGAGTTCTTTGAGAGAGTCGGCTCGGGTCAATCCTGCGTTTTGAGCCTCGATTGCGGGGCCTTCGGATCGATTCCAAACCTTGAGATTCGCACCGGCACAGAACAGATGCCTTGCGCCTGGCATTCCCATGTTTCCTAGCCCGGCGTATCCGATCGTGAGTTGAGCGACCGAGGGCATGGGAGCTATTCCTTGGCGTCTTTCTTGGTGGAATCAGGAGTCTGAGTTTTTGGAGGGGCGATGGCTTGATCCCCTTGTGGGGCATCCTCATCCTCTAGCTCATCGTCATCATCGGGCTCATCTTCGTCCTCGAGCTCATCTTCGTCATCGGGCTCATCTTCGTCATCGGGTTCATCTTCGTCATCGGGCTCATCTTCGTCCTCTAGCTCATCTTCGTCATCGGGCTCATCTTCATCTTCGAACTCATCGTCATCTTCGAGCTCGACGTCTTCGAAGCCCGATTCGCCGTAGGAGTTCGAGCCGCGTTCTTGGTCGTCGAAGGCTCCTTCCCATTGTTCGCCGGGTTTTGCGTTGCGACTTGGACGTTGATGCGTTTGGATGTCATCCCGATCGTCATCTCTCTTGCGTGGCTGCAGGTAGAGCTTGATGGGGATTTCGCCAAACGGAAGGTGATCTCTGAGGAAGTTCAAGAGGTACCTTCGGTATTGGTTCGAGAAGCCTTGGGTGGAATTGCAAACCAGAACGATGGTAGGGGGTTGCGATGCGACTTGGGTCGCGTAGTAGATTCTTGGTCGTTTGAGTTGGTAGAGGGGTGGTTCGTGCCTTTCCAAGGCGGCTTGAACGAGTTTGTTGAGCATGCTCGTCGAGATCCGTTCCTTGGACTGCTTGAAGAGCATTTGCGCATGGTTCAGGAGCGTTTTGACGTTTTTACCTGTTTGCCCTGTGATGAAAGCGATTGGGCAATAGGCCATGGTCGGAAAGTGCTCGCGGATGTATTCGACCCATCGTTCGGTTGGGATTTGGCCGGTGAGTTTGTCCCATTTGTTGATCACGAAGATGCAGGGTTTGAACTCATCGTGGATGTAGTGAGCGAGTTGTTTATCGACTTTGCTCATCTGCTCGGTGCAATCGAAGAACAGGAGCACGACGTCGGCGCGTCGGATGCTGCGTTGGGCACGGTGGGTTCCGTACCAATCGATGTTGGTTTTGACGCTTTTGCTTCGGCGTAGCCCTGGGGTATCGATGGCCATGAACTTGTGGGCATCGAGTTCGAACATCACATCGACGCTATCGCGAGTAGTGCCTGGGACTTCGCTGACGATGCATCGTTCCTCGTTGACGAGCGTGTTGACGAAGGTGCTTTTGCCTACGTTTCGACGACCGACGATAGCGACCTTCATCGTCGGGGGTTCGATTTCCTCGGCCGAGGCGTCGAATTCCGGTAGGTGCTCGATGATCCAGGCGAGCAGATCGGATTTGTATCGGTTCTGCAGAACACTCACGCGCATCAGATCGCCGTATCCGAGGCGATGGAATTCGTCGGCGTTGGAGTCTTGGGATTGGCTATCGGTTTTGTTGGCAACAAGCAGGATCGGTTTGTTGACTTTTCGGAGTCGATCGGCCACTTCGGAGTCCAGAGGGACCAATCCGCTGCGAGAGTCGACGACAAACAGGAGCACATCAGCTTCTTCGATGGCCGTGAGGATCTGCAATTCGACTTGGTCGGTCAGATTATCGACGTCCTCGATTCCGATTCCACCGGTATCGACCAATTCGAAATGGCGACCTTCATGTTCGATCAGGGTCGCAAGGCGATCTCGGGTCACCCCGGCAAAGTCTTCGACGATCGCCAAGCGGCGACCGTCGAGCCAATTAAAGATCGAACTTTTGCCGACATTGGGTCGGCCTACAATTGCAACGCGCGGAATAGCCATCGAAAGACCATGGATCGTTAAAGGGGATCAGCGGAGGCCGCGACGGCTCACGATTACTTGATCGCATCGGTGCGTAAGTTCCACGCCTCGACCCAATCGGTTTCGATGAGTTCTGCACCAAAGTCCTTGATCAAACGATCGTGCATGTCGGGAAAGTGCCCTGCTCCGTAGAAGACCCCGAGCTTGCGTTTGCCAGCCTTGAGTTGCTCCTCGAGCACCGAAAACGCTTTGGCGTTCCGCTCGGTCAGAAGGGTACTCTTTCCGTCTTTATCTGCAATCCCAACCATCTGATTGTCCAGCGATTCGAATTGATTGGCCATCGCCCGTCGCATCCTCAAGGGGTCTCGGCTGAGCATTGCAGCGGTCATTTCGGCTTGGGCGTCGTTGCTCTTTTTGGAACCTTGCAAGGCGAATCCTGCCCCCATGAGTCGAGCGGCCATGGAGATAATCCCATCGTTTCGCTTGGCCATGTCGTCGCTGAATTCGCTCGGGTTCATATCGGCATGGACGAAGTTTTTGGCTCGGTAATCGATTTCTTCGAGCTGGAACGATAGCTTCAGAGCATCCTTCATTCCGGTTTGGATCGAACTGATCGGATTGCCGCTGCGGCGACGCTCGGATTTTTGGGGCTTGTCGGTCGACTCGGCAACCAGCTCGTAAAGGATGGCTTCGTAGGACTTGAACATGCTATTGAGCCGCTGATAGTACGACTTTTCCCCGACATGAACCGCTCCGATCAGGTCGACGACTGCGCCGGCATAGGGTCCCGAGGCAATCTTGTACTTGGCCACGGCACACTCCAAAGCTTGGGGTTGCCCGGCATCGGTCTGGCTAACCCGCATGAACAAAGGGGATTTCTCTTCCGATTTCCCCTTCTTTTCTTTACCGGATGTTTCCTTGAGGTTCGTTTCGTTCGAGTCCTGGCCAAGGGCACAGTTTGTCCAGGCGCCGGTAGTCAAGGCGCCGGTAGTCAAGACGCCCGGCACGCTTGCCGATGCGAACAAGATCGTCCCGAGGAGGGTTTGGGACCATCCAGAAACAGCATGAAATGTCGGACGTTTCATCGCGGAAAACCTCTCTATGAGTCGAATGATTCGCCATTCAAATGATTTGTAAGGCGAAGGATTTGGAACGGCGAAGGATTTGGAACGGGCAACTGCGGACTAGGTTCCCGGGACCTTAGGTTCCCGACCCGAGGGCAAGCCCCCGATCGATAGAAACCCGGATCGATCGATAGGAATTTGAGCCCCTTTTATAACCCAGAAAACCAAAGAGGTATTCTACGTTTTTTAGACAATCTTGGCCAAATTGAAACTTGTAAATTCTGACGAAGCGTCAATAATTGACGCAATGGTCGAACTGACGCGAAAACAACGAGAGATTCAGGAACGGACGCGGGAGATCCTGCGTG
>QWPJ01000127.1 GCA_003671195.1 Planctomycetota bacterium | reverse complement strand
TCGCACATCGCATCGGATTTCGTCGTACTCGTACTCAGTGCAACGGTACTCGTACTCGTACTCGCTGGCTGTTTGACCTGCGGCGAAGCCGATCGTTGAACGAAGCGGTTCGCGAGAAATTGCAAACCTATTGGCCGAATTGCTGTTTTAGATCACATCGAGTACGAGTACGAGAAGAAGCACGAACAAGACATTGCACCAAAGTGCTCGATCGAGCGGTTTTGACTTGTGTAAAGTCTCCTCCTCGCACACGGTCAATGGGGGTCGTTCGCACATCGCATCGGATTTCGTCGTACTCGTACTCAGTGCAACGGTACTCGTACTCGTACTCGCTGGCTGTTTGACCTGCGGCGAAGCCGATCGTTGATCGAGGCGGTTTAGTAGAAATTGCCGACCTATGGGCCAGATTGCTGTTTTAGATCGCTTCGAGTACGAGTACGAGTACGAGAAGAACCAAGAACAAGACATTGCACCGAAGTCTTCGATCGAGCGGTATTGACTTGTGTAAAGTCTCCTCCTCGCACACGGTCAATGGGGGGCGTTCGCAAATCGCATCGGATTTCGTCGTACTCGTACTCAGTGCAACGGTACTCGTACTCGTACTCGCTGGCTGTTTGAACTGCGGCGATGCCGATCGTTGATCGAAGCGGTTCGCGAGAAATTGCAGACCTATGGGCCAGATTGCTGTTTTAGATCGCTTCGAGTACGAGTACGAGTACCGTCCGCCGCGGCGGACTGAGTACGAGTACGAGAAGAAGCACGAACAAAGCATTGCACCGAAGTGCTCGATCGAGCGTTTTTGACATGTGTAACGTTTCCTTCTCGCGTACGGTCAATTCGGGTCGTTCGCAAATCGCATCGGATTTCCTCGTACTCGTACTCCGTGCAACGGTACTCGTACTCGTACTCGCTGGCTGTTTGACCTGCTACGATGCCGATCGTTGATCGAAGCGGTTCGCGAGAAATTGCAGAACTATGGGCCAGATTGCTGTTTTAGATCGCTTCGAGTACGAGTACGAGTACCGTCCGCCGCGGCGGACTGAGTACGAGTACGAGAAGAAGTACGAACAAATCATTGCACCGAAGTGCTCGATCGAGCGTTTTTCATTTGCGCGGAGTCTTCCCCTAAAACCTCGTCCATTCTAGAGCGATCGATCGGCCCGAGAGCCCCGTGGCACTAACAACCGTATCAATCCAATCAAACCGCAAGCGATCAAAAGAATCACACCACTGACAATCGCTACTGCCACCCAACCACCCGCCTGATCCGGACTCAAGAAAGGATAAGGATACCAGCCGGTAATGGCCCCTCGCAACAAAGAGAAAAACAAAAAACTCAAGGGGTACACAAGCCACCAAAGCGATCGGCGATATCCAGGCCGATTCCTAGGCGGATCGACCACCCAATCAAACAACACCCACAAAGGCATCAGCAAATGATGCACCCCATCGGCCACCGGATCGACAATCTCCTTGACCATCGGCAACTGCGATAACAACACCGCATACACCAATCCCGTAATCGTCAAATACAAAACCGATGCCCCGCGTAAAGCCGCTTGAAACCCTTCGGATAACCCCATACCACCCAAAGCGGAAATCACCAAAACCCCAATCGCAATAAGATTGGCCTGAATGGTGAAGAAACTAAAAAAGGGACCAAGCTCAAATCGACCGATAGCGATCAAGTGATTGGCTTGCAAAAATATCGCAGCGATCGATACGGCGACCAAGACCCATCGCAGTAAATTCAATCCGCCGATCATCTATCGAAGCCTCTGGTCAAAGAACGCAAATACATCATCCAAGGCAGCTTGCACGATCACCATGTGCTCGACGTCCCTGTATTCCCGATACTCCACCTCGCACCCGAGGCGCTCAAGCTGTTGGCTGAGCCTCTTTGCTCCAGACTTGCCAAAATCTCGATCCCCCGCCCCAACATAAAAAGGGACCTTGCGGATCGCTTCGCTCGCAATCACTCCACCCCCTCCACCTAAAGCCGCTACACCACGAACCCTTTCAGGATGCTTGCTGACCTGAGTCATCGCTTGGGCCGCACCCATCGAATGACCTACAAGCATCACCTTGGTGCGATCCACCGGCAAAATCTCCGACAAAGCCTCCACCATCTGACCTAGATCCATACCCAAACCTGCCATCGTCTGACGAGGCGAAACGACGATCCATCGCCGCTGACGACCAAGCTCTATCAAACGGCCCGCCCCATACGTCTGGAAAAACATGTTCTCGCTACCGCCCGCTCCATGCAAAGCAATCAACAACGGAAGCTTCAATTCAGAATCCTTAGCGTCATACTCAGGAACCTCCATCCGAACCACCTGCGTCGATTTCTCCCGACTCAGTTGCATCCACTTCCAACCTGATTCACTCACCCATTCTCCAAACGTTCCATGGATCGAAGCCTCTGGAGTTGCCTTCGGTGCAGCGATCTGCTCGAAATCACGCAGGAGCCGATTCCATGGCAAATCGATCTCGAACGATGTGCCCTTGCGGCCTCGACTAAGCTCTTTGGCTAAAAATTTTGCCGTGCTCCTGGACGTATGCCCCGGCTCCTTACGGACCGACTCCAACCATTGCTCCATAAGACCGAAACGATCCTCCGTTCGCTCGACCAAAGATACCGATGGACAAATCCAATCGGAAACCCCAGAGCCCACACCTTCCCCGAAACACTCAATCAAGTAATCCCCCGGGGCAAGCCCCCCCAAATCCAATTCAAACGGCTCGCCCAAAACCAAAGTGACACTCCTTCGCAAAAGCGGCTCTCCTGCCGTTGCCTGACTCCCTGAAATCCTCGCCCGGGTGTCAGACCAAGGCCATAGACTCAGGACAACCTCATGCCGCTTGCCCAATCCATCGGCCCCCTCGTTCGCCGATGCCGAATCGTAAAAAACACTCGCTCGGCCTCGTACCACCGGATCCTTCACATCCAATAACGTCCTCTCAAACTCCAACTTCCATCCAAGACCTGCAAACCGCCCGACCTGCTCGGATTCCTCAACCCCGGTGACCTGCAACCAACCCTGATCCAAAAACTTGCCCGCTCGACCAAGCTGCAAACTAAAAAAACTCCCCACCGCTTGCTCCATCGACGCAGTGCTCCGCGCCCGCGATTCAGGATCAGCCCCCTGCCAAGCCCGCTCGAATCGCTCGAGACGACGGCCCAGTTGATACCGGTCCTGGGCCGACTGGCAAATCCCAAGCTCAGGCAAAAAAATCCAAGACACAACCAACGCCCAAACCACGCGATCGACGAAACCGCCGAAAGATAAAGGAGCTGATTTTCCCATTAAACAACCTGTTTTGAAAAAAGTCTCAGGGAATTCCTTCCCTATCCCCGCCGTTCTTGGATACATTAGAGATTACACACACACTCACTCGGTCCGGGCATTGTACTGGATTCACAACGTCCATTGTTAAAGAGCAAAGCCGTCCAACGGAGGGTTTGTGCATGAAATACCGCCGCTGCTTAATCATCGATCTTCTCGAACAACGACGCCTATTTGCAGGCCTAGACGTTCGAATCTTCGAAGACCCGCTATCGTCGCGCACGCTTGAGCCCAACAGCTCCCCAGCCATTGAACGCGTCGTCTTCTTAGACCTCAATGCCGATGGAGCCCAACAAGCCTCCGAGCCGATCAGCATCTCCGATCTCGATGGCATCGCTCGGTTCAGGAACCTACAGTCGGGGTCCTACCTCGTAAGACTTTTAGGCGCCTCGAAATCCCAACTGCAAACCACCGATACACAGCCTGCTCCCACAGGATTCTGGAGCGGGGATGTAGGGGCCCTCAAACCCATCGCTTGGAAGTCGGACTCCGTAGGCTGGTTTGCCTCAAACCAATCGCTTATCCAATTCGACATCGAGCAATCCATTCGCCTAAGCGAAATACCACTGCCAGGCCGAATCCTTTCAGTCACAAGCGATCTGCAAAACCGTGGCCTCGCACTCGTGGCTTACCCCAACACCAAAACCGAACTGATCGCTTTCAATCTCCAACTCGGACAAATCCAACGCTGGGATTCGTCCTCAGGGGAAACCCAAGGCTCCTCGATCCACTCACCTACGGCCAAAGAACTCATTTCCATCAGCGAAAACCGATTCCTACGGCAATCGAATCCCCAAGGAGATTCCCTTGAGTGGATCCCCCCAACAGAAGCATGGATTCAAAACCCAACGCTTGAAACCAAACTCAGCGGTATCGCCCCCAATGCGCATATCCATACCGTCGGCTCCCAAGGAATCCTCATCGCCGAATCGCTCGACCAGGGCACCCGAATCTCCCAGTTCCAATACAACGGCCAAGCCTTTGAACTCATCGCCGAAAGAAGCTTCGACACCTTCGTACGATTCTCCAGCGCAAGCCCCGATGGCAAAACCATTTCGCTTGAAACCAACCAAGGAATCGAAATTGTTTCCATAGCCCCCGGGCTCCCAACGGCCCTGATCCTCCAGAACGCCGCAGGGCCAAGTGCCTTCGACGCCAGCAGAGGACTTCTCTGGTCGCTCTCAAATGCAAATCCCTCAAGATTGATCGGCTGGACACTCACCCAAGGCCTCAAAGCGTTCGATGTCCTTTTCGCCGATGCGGGAAACGCCGATCAATCCGCAAGAATACAACTCTCCGTGGGCTTCAAAAACGATACGCTCATCGGACTGCGAGACGGACAAATCTATCGCCACGCCCTTAGCCTCACCAACAAAACCATCGCACAGGTCGTCGACCAAGCGATCGAGCAAGTCGCAATCGGTATTCGAAATCGGTCCGAAAACAATCCACCCGTACTAAGAAGTCTACCGAGTGTCCAAGCGACCGAAGACTCACCCAAATCCATCCATACGTCCGATTGGACCCAAGCTACCAGCGACGGCGACGGCGACTCTGTTCACTACATCCTCGTGAGCAACGGCCAACTCGGTTCCGTCTCCTGGTCCTCGAACGTCGGCGGAATCTTTACCCCCAATCCCAATGCAAACGGCCAAGATCAAATCGTCGTACAAGCCTACGACGGACGCTCTTGGTCGACACCGCAAACCGTCGGAATCCAAATTCAGGCCGTTAACGATGCACCCCAAAGCCTACTCTACAGCGGTGTTCTTGCCATTCCAGAAAATCGACCAGGCTACGTCCTAGGAAGCCTATCGATCATCGATCCAGACGCAAACGAAGTCTTCGATTACTCCGTTTCGGATAGCCGTTTCGAAATCTCCGGCTCAACCCTCAAGGTTCGAAATACCGCCCTGATACCCTATCAAGCTCCCGGTTGGATCGATCTAATTCTGACCGCACGCTCAAGGACCAATGGAGACTCCGTCCAACGCGCCGAACGGATCTTCATCATCAAAGACCCCACACCCTTCCACAACGATACCAACCCAGCCGATGTCGACCGTGACGGGACTATCACACCGCTCGACCCCTTGATCATCATCGACTACATCAACACCAAAGGCTCTGGTCAAATCAAACCCCCATCGGAGGGGGAAGCCAGCAACGATTTTGATGTCGATGGCGACGGCCAAGTCACCCCGCTCGACATCCTCATTGTCATCAATGCTCTGAACCAATCCTCCGCAGCCGCCGAAGGTGAAGCCCCCCTGCGGGATTCCCGACCGACCGTTGTTCCTCCGCCAATTCTTCCGGGAACTCGGCCACAAGCGGCCCCTCTGACAGCCCCTCTGAGCGACAGCGACGATCCACTCGGGTTGAGAAAATCAAAGAGATAGACGCTCCTGCAAGATCCTCGATCTGATTTTCGATCGACCCGTACAGGTCGATTGGACTTCGAATATTTTTTTCTTCGATGCACTCGAAATTCGATATTTTAGTGCAATAGACGTTTTCTCTTTTGTTAGACTATTGAAAAACTGGGGCATTGCAAAAGCCCCAGCCTCATCCCCTTTCTCTCCTCATCATCCACCCGATCAGATTTTCCGCAAGGCGATCTGAGCAGTACCAATGTCGTTACGCATCTGCTGCATCGACGATAATCCGATCTGCATTTATGGCTTAAAGAACGCTTTAAGTTCTGCTGGCCATGAGTTGGTCGGCTCGCTCGATCGACACTCGCAAATCGAGACGTTCTTAGAGAATAGCCCGTGCGATGTATTGATTTCGGAATTGCGCGTCGGGGATTTCGATCTGCTCGAACGATACCATCAAGTGATAGGAAAACACACCGAAAGCAAATGGATCATTTATTCCTATGACGAAAACCCGACGCATGTGGCACGAGCAAGTGCCCTGAATGCTTGGGATTATATCCCCAAACGATACTCGGTCCAGCGACTTATACAGTCTTGCGAATCGATCCGAACAGGACAACGGATGCCCGAATCGCTCGTCGGCCTAGCCAAAACCTTCCTGACTAGCCATCATAAACCCGCCGAGTCGATTCCAGTTCCACTGACGAAACGAGAGCATCAAATTCTCATCCATCTTTCGCTAGGGTTGAGCAACCGAGACATCAGCAAGTCACTGAGCATAAGTCTAGAGACCGTCAAAGAGCACGTTCAGAACGTTCTGCGCAAGCTAAAAATCAGCGATCGTACTGCCGCAGCGATTTGGTCGCTCCGCAACGGCGTGCCCACCTTGAATTTCGACCCTCCGTCGTAACGAGGATCCCAACCGATCGACTCAGCGGGCCCCACACTCTTCTTACCCTACCCCACTCTTCTTACCCTACCCCACTCTTCTTGCCTACCGTTTGATTCCCTACCCTCCTTTCACACCCTCGTCCTTCCTCTCTGTGCTCTCTGTGTCTCTGTGTTTCAAAAATCCGCTGTGTCTCTGTGTTTCAAAAATCCGCTGTGTCTCTGTGTTTCAATCGGGATCCTCAGCACTCCAATAAGGGCAACTGTGCAGGGGTTGGCGAGGATACTTCGGCCACTGCGGTGGCGTATGATCCGATTGACACAACAGGAACACAGACCCGCGTCCACTGACAATCGTCCGATGATCCCGGCAACTCAAACAGACCGAACCCCTCAGCAGCGGTTGCTCTCTGGCTAGATCGTCGGCCGATTCGAAGTTACCATCGCTCATAGAACGCTCACTATTCCGATGAACCTACAAAAAGGGGGCGATAAGATCACCGGCTAAGCTCCGCGGGGGTATACCGAGGGCCGGCAAAAAATGGTCGCTTATGCTGCCCGCCTTTGGGGAATCGATACCCGCTGAGCGAAACCATCGAGTACCGCGTCGAGCAACTGCGTCGCACTTTGGCGCCAAGTCGTCGGCTTGGACCAATCCGCCGCACCGTGGATCCCTCCCTTGCTCGATCCAGCCGTTCGCAGCGACTCCCAAGCCTGAATCTGATTGGAGAGAGTCATTGGATCGTGCAAAGGGAAATACTCGCAACACTTACCACCTACCTCGCGATGGATCGGCGTATCGGAAGCAAAGGTCTTACGTCCATGCCAAAGCGATTCGACAATGGGAAGTCCAAAGCCTTCGACGATCGATGGCAGCAACACGCCTGAGCAATGCTCATAGACATGATGCAATTCCCTATCCGTTAAATCGTGAAAAACCCAAAGTCCACGGTTGAGTTTTGGGTGCTGCTCGATGCGACGCATGAGGGCATCACACCTTGAACCACTCCGACCTGCAAAACAGATTTGCAATTCCGGATTCGATTGCCAGAGCAAATCAAACGCATCGAGAGCTTGGGTATGGTTCTTTCTCGGATCGAAACTGGCGACCATCAAGTAAGGTGGAAAAGGGCTCGACGCATTAAACAAGTTCTTGACTACCGGACGAATGGAATGTGCGGTAGTCTCGGATTCCGGAACGCTTAATTCAGCCCCCAAGACAAAGGCTCGTACATCTTGGCACATCGCGGAACGATCCGTTTGAGCCTCAATATACCGCTTTACGTCATCCCGCACCGTCTTGGAAATCGCAACGATCGTATCGGAATTCCGAACGACCTGATCGAGATAGTTTTGGAACTTATCACTCCGTTTTTTCCCAACATACTCTGGATGCGTCAATGGAATTAGGTCATAGACCACCGTGGCGATCATCGTTCCGGCCTTCCGGTGCGCTTCGACCGTCTTCCAGATGTCTCTGCGAGTCCAATAAGCGTCCGGCAGGATGAGGATTCGATCGGCACTAGGCTCGATGGAGTTTCCCTCGAGCACTTTGCGTGTCAAACTGCCCCATCGGACAACGTGGTGCGGCAATTTATAAATCCCAAGGTGACTTGGCCGAGGCTCCATCCACTTACGAAGCTTCGTAGATTGGCTCGAGGCTGCAATCCACTTTGGGATAGTTTGGATCCAACGGGGAACGAACTCCCCGGCATTTCTTTCCCAAGTAGAGAGGAATTGCAGGCTTTGCTCTAAGCCAGAATCGACCTCCAAAAAACGATTTTGAAAGTGGGTTGCGATCTGCAGTCCAGGACAACCACGCTCCTGGAGGACCGAAGGAAGTTCTCGGCATAGGTTGCGAACCACACGTTCTATACCGGTGTTTTTTCCGGAACCCAACGTGTGAGAGGCATCGATCGTAATGGTTGGTCGTCTCATGCCCGCAAGTCTACCTCATGCCCAATTTTCGGTGCAAGATCGCCTTAAACACCCTGCCTGAGATTCCAAGTTTCTCTTCTTCAGAGGCAAATGCTAGCATTCATCTAGCATTCATCCAGCATTCATCCAGCATTCATTCTGGGGTGCAACATCCAGGGGTAGACGACCGCTAAGTCGCATCGGCGGAGCGAAACTCAAGACTCCGATGGAATCTCAAGTTCTAGCCGACCCAGACTTCGAGCGGGCATACAAACCGTCACCTCGATCTCTTTGGGCCATTGCATGCTATGGGCTAACCAATTGACGAAGTGTTGGGTATGCTCGTCGGTGCACAAACTCTCGTCCTGCATCAGGACTGCGATCACCGGCGGGTCGGAGTCCATCAAACACTCGGCCTTGGCGACCGGCCAGTAGGACTGGTCATCGGGGACTTCTCCTTGCTGATCGAATTGCTCGAAGACCTCGGTTTCAATCGCTTCGATTTGCAGTTCATAGCTTTTGAAATCGACCGTCGTCTGCGAGATCCTATTTTGGCGCATTTGTGGCTGGGAAACCTCAACGGGATCAAAGCGACATAAGACTTCGACGTCAAACAACTGCAGCCCCAAATTGGCATCTAGGATTCCGGCGATGTTCAAGACCACCGGTTCCCAAGGTAGATCCTCGAGCGACTCGGCTGGATCGAGGAACACGAGGCTCCCTGAGTACTCTTGCTGGGTGATTTTGTGGCCGAAAAAGAACGCGAACGGATCGCTCTGCCCCTGGTAAATCAGAACTGCCTGAAGCCCCGTCGAGGATTGGTTTTTGATCACTAGCTCGAAATCTTCGCCATCCATTTTCCGCTCGCTCGTCGGGTTCCATTGTTGTCCATCGCTATTGCGAATCGATCGGCAAAAGTATGGTCGAGCACCGAGCAAAGCACAAGCCACCAACTGCTTGGCTCCCCTTTGCCCCTGGAATACGTTCCGATTGGCCAACGGCCATAATCAACATAGCCAGGGGCATCGCCCCTGGAATACGTTCCGATTGGCCAACGGCCATAATTACCATAGCCAGGGGCATCGCCCCTGGAAAACTGACACCAAGTCTGGGGCGTTGCCCCAGGCTAAGATGAATATCGCCTTTGGCGAAAGAAGACTGACAACTCTTCTACCATCAAACAACACTATTTGCGATCGCGGAACTGCTGGCGAAGCTCGCCAGTGATCGCTTGCAACTGCTCAAGCGACCGATCTTCCAACATCACTGGATCGCTTATGGGTAAACCTAAAACTTCCTGTAACGTTTGTATCAAGTGGATCTCGCCCTCCTTGAGTCCCTCCTGCAGTCCCTCTTGTCGGCCTTGCTTGATAAATCGGTCAGCGATCGAACCGGGCTCGACTTGGGTGTGGAATAACTTTTCGATCGTCATCGTAAGCTTCTCTATGGGTATCAAAGGACTCGCGCTCGAAATGTAAACAATAACCGCTTCCACATGCTCGGGTCGAATCTCGATCGTCCCGCTCTTGAGCATACACTGCAGAAGGAACTCCAACTTATCCTCAAAATCCCTCCTGCGACTGTATTTTAACAAACCAAGGACACTTTGCAAAAAAGGATCCCCCGCCAGCGATTCATCCGGAACTCTGGCAATATCTAGCACAGGATAAGACATCCGAACCCCGTACTCGAATGCGGCCTTCGGGCCACCGATGAGTTCCTCGAGGCTACTGGGAGCCGACCAGTATTCCTGGCCGTGATAGACCACTAGCGGAAATACAGGACACAAAGACAGACCGTTTCTAAGTCGCTGCTCCAAAATCCGAACGATGTAACGGAGCAACTGAAAACAGGTCATCGGATCCGATTGGCTTTTGTGCTCAAAGAGCAGATAGACCTGCCCTTCGATGGACGGGTCATTTGCCCCGGCAAACCGCACTGAATAGAGCAAATCCGAGAAACTCTGGCGCAGATCCTCATCGATGAAGGAGTCTTTCTGCAGTTCAAGGGAATGGAGATCCAGGAGCTGAACCAAATTGGGGGGCAAGTGCGTTTGGATCAAATCTCTCGCTGCATGCGCATGGGACAGCGCGTAGTGAAAGAAGTTGTTGTGGGGTGTAGGGAGCTTGGAATCGTCCATAGCTCCCGATTTTACGGATCAGTGCGTTTTACGCCCGATTTTGGTCAAAATAACTTTGACCCGTTGCCGTTAGCCGACAGCTCGCAAATAACGGGCACTCCGATTGGCCAACGGCCATAATCACCATAGCCAGGGGCATCGCCCCTGGAAATCTTGAACCGCTATCCCGCTTTTTTCACCACGGAACACACCGAACACACGGAAACGAATCCTCCCACCGTCATCTCTTGCTTCCGTGTGTTCGGTGTGTTCCATGGTTCCATGCTCTTGGGCGACAAAAGCGAATAAGTGGTCGCAGCACCGCAGTACCGCGCCGCAGCCAACACGGCGATCGGTTGGAAGAATGCCAACCTACGGTCGGAGGTGACTCGACTCCTGCGACGCGCCGGCGTCTCGGGTTGGCCACGCTTGTTCCATTCTGCAACGCTTCAAGACAGGCGGGCCAGCAGACAGACAGACAGAACTTCAGCGCGAGTTCCCGTTGCACGTGGTTTGCTCGTGGCTTGGCAACTCACCACGTATCGCTCAGCAGAGTTACTTGCTGGTTACTGAGAATGATTTTGCCAATTCTCCCCGTGTCTGTGCTTCAAAACATCGCACCAATAGTTCGAATCCACACACATCTTTGGATGCGAATCCTCCCCAGTCTGGAACATACAAAACCCCAGTGTTTTTGGCGACCCAGCGAGACTCGAAAAACGACTCGATTTGGGCAGCGCGACGCGTAATACGACGCGCGCCGATTTCATTGTTTGAGACGACTCGGAACACTATCCATCGCGACCAACCTGCAACTTCTTTGCAGCCCGATTTACAGGGTCACGAATTCAATTTACAGGGTCAAAGGTCTGGAGTTCCGATAGCGATTCATTCAGCGTTTCAATTCGTCACCACCTTGCGGCGAGGTGGATGGACTCAGGGCAACCCGGAAGCCGAGGCTGCGGTCCCGGTCCGTCGGGCTGAGCCTGATACGAATCCTGTTACCGCAGTCCCAAGCGGCGCCTCGGGCCACGCGGAACCAGCCGCTACGGTCACCCTTGGGGTATGCACCGGACCGGTCGCCGCACCATTCCCATACATTCCCATACATGTCGTAAAGCCCCCACGCGTTTGGCTTCTTCTCTCCAATCGGATGTGTTTGACGGTTGCTGTTGCCACCGAACCAACCATAGTTACCATTCCCTTCGTCAAAATTACTCCACCTCTCGTTGCTGCCAGCGAGGCAAGCGTGTGCCCATTCCGCTTCAGTCGGCAGACGGTATACACGACCCGCCTTCTTCTCCTCCTCAAAGTCCGATAGCTTTTTGCAGAATTCGATTGCATCCTCCCACGATACGTTATCGACCGGATACCTCGAACTGTCGCTTCCGAGAACCCTTGACTTCTGAAACCAACTTGGGTTGGTTCCCATCACCTTCAAGTATTGCGCCTGGGTGACCTCGAACGCACCAAGGTAAAGATCTTTGCTGATTTCTACTTCGTGCTGCTGGGATTCATAGTCTGTGACACCTTCTTCGTACTCAGGTGAGCTCATCATAAACGTCCCCTTGGGGATCAGCACCAGTTTCATGCCGATGCTGTTGGTGATCTCTTTGGGTGGCTGAGAGCTAGAGATATTGGCCCCAACACCAAGCCAAAGTGATACAGCAATAACACCTTTACATATCGATTGGAACATGATGTATTTGCTTTGGATTATCTAAATGACTTCTGCTATTAACCATCGGTTCGAACGAAAGATGATGGAATTGTAGCAAATCCAACATCGTATT
>QWPJ01000110.1 GCA_003671195.1 Planctomycetota bacterium | reverse complement strand
GGGCACCCTCCCCAGACCAACCAGTCACTCCACCATCCCCTTCGCGACCCCGGCTGCCTTGGCGAAATCATCTTCGGTGACCAGCAGCTAGCTCTGCTGAGCGATCCGAGGCGAGTTGCCAAGCCACGAGCAAACCACATGCAAAGGGAACTCACGTTGCAGTTCCGATTGCCGGCTGGCCCGCCCCTCTTGAAGCTCTACGGAGTGGAACAATCGTGGCCAACCCGAGACGCCCGCGAGGCGCAAGAGTCGCGTCATTTCGGTGCGTAGATCAATATCACGGAACACACCGAACACACGGAAAGATGACATTACGGTGGGAGGATTTGTTTCCGTTTGTTCGGTGTGTTCTGTGGTTAAGAAAAACGGGATAGCGACTCAAAACCAGAATCACTTGCCAAACAAGATTGGCTTTCTTCATCAGCTTGTCGACCGCATCGTGCATGAACTGCCTCGCGAATTGGATCCGTTTATGGATCGTTGTCGTACACCTGTTTCCATACCGCGACGGTGGCTGGCTTGCGACTCTTACCGTGGCGTTTGATGTAGCCATGGAGGAACGCATCGAGCGTTGGGATAATTACCCTCTCAGGAATCGGCTCTGGGTCGACCAATCCCACGGCGATGAGCTTTTCTCGCAACGCCGGGGATTTGGCTAGCCATGCCGCATCGTCCTGGGCCATCGGACTGCCGAGAATCTTCGAACTCAGAATCCCTTCGATTGGTTCGTGGAAACCGAGCATTTCTTGGTTTTTTAAGCCAGCGAATCCAAACACGCCGTATCGGGCTGCGGTGTTTGTGAAACATTGAGCGTCTCGTGGATTACGGTAAATTCCACATACTATATGTTCTGGCTCGTATCGGATTTCGTCGTACTCGTACTCAGCAAAGCGGTACTCAGTGAAACGGTACTCGTACTCGATGGCTGTTTGAAATGCGGCGATGCCGATCGTTGAACGAGGCGGTACGCGGGAAGTTGCGGACCAATGGACCGGATTGCTATACTGGACCGATTCGAGTACGAGTACGGCAATGCTGAGTACGAGAAGACGCACGAACAATATGGTGCACCGAAGTCACCGCCGGGGCTTTCCTGACTTTTTTAATCGTGGTTTCCGGCGGCATCGGTGACCTTGTAGCTGCAAGTCTTGGCCCCGCCGGCATGAAGCCGACGGAGGCCAAGAAGAGCTCGATCGCCGCTCGGTGAGCCTACCGTCGGGCTTGCCCGGCGGAGGCGTAACTTGCAGCTACAGATGAGCCGCACAGGCGCACAGCCGCGGGCGATGGCTATAAGACCCGCACCGAATTCAGGGCAGAAAGAAAAAAGGCAAGGAGCATTGCTCCTTGCCTTGATGTTTCTTTTAACGCGTATCCGTTGAGCCCTAGCAGTGATCGCTAGTTGGATGCTGCAGGCACAACCCAAACCTTGACATCCGTCGAGATCTCAGGATGGAATTGGACGCGAACCGTGTAGAGACCGAGTTCCTTGAGGACCCCGTCAAGCTTGACTTGATCGGCCGTAATGGCCACGCCATTGGCCCTAAGTGCCGCTACGATTTCCGGTGTTCCAACACTACCGTAAAGGTGACCTTCTTCGTTCGCGTTGGCTTCCACATTGATCGATTGCTTGCCGACTTGATCGGCCAAGGCTCGCAAGGTAACGAGGCGCTGCTTCTCGATCGCCGCAATCTTCTCTTTATGCTTCTCAACCATCCGCTTGTGATGCTCGTTCGAGACGATCGCAAGGCCTTCAGGCAACAAGTAATTGTTGGCGTGCCCCGGTTTGACTTCAACGATCTCCCCTGCTTTGCCAAGGTGCTGAACATTTTGGATGAGCATCAATTGGATGCCACCATTGGGTCCCTTAGGAAGCCTTGGGTATTGCGGGGTTCGCTTTTTAGGGGTGGTTTTGGATGGAGTTGTCATGATAGGTTCAAGGATGCAGGCCGGTCACGGTATCTTTGCAGCAACTTCGATCTTTGCAGCAACTTCGCAGCCCGTGTGCGAAGTCCCCCGATCGCTTTGGATTGCATATCGATGCATCCGCCTGTCAAGGGGCCACGTGTTATAGCGATAAAATAGGGTTTTTAGAAGGGCATTTCTCCGTCGTTGTAGACGGGTTCTTCGTGAATTTCTGGATGCTGGACCGAGTCGGGAGCACCGCCATAACCGTTAGGATCCGAAAAGCGGCTGTTCGCAGCAGTCTTCTGGGCGCCGTCCCCTTTGGATCCTTCGGATTTGCCGGTCAGAAACTGCATCCTCTCGACGATCACGTAGAGCTTGGATCTCTTTTGACCATCTTTCTCCCAAGTGTCTTGCTTGAGTTTGCCCTCGACGAAGACCGGGGAGCCCTTGGTAAGATACTGGCCGACGAGCTCGGCGGTTCTGCCGAAGAAGGTCAGGTCGACGAAGGAGGTCTCGTCGACCCATTCACCGGCGGCGTTTTTTCGCCGGTCGTTGACGGCGATCGCATTTTGGCACACCGCCAATTTGGCGTTGGTGGTGTGACGGATTTCGATATCTCGAACGAGATTTCCGATGAGGATCACTCGGTTGAAACTGGCCATAATCGACTCCATGAGAAGAACTGCAAGCGAAGCAATTCTTCGATTTTACCCCAAAGTGTAATCTATGGACGGATTTGGCTCAAAATTTCCTACAGGGTCGCTAGGGGCGCCAGGAAAGGGGGCCTGAGAAAGGCTTACTCTTCGTCGACTTCGACTCCGACTTCTTCCTCTTCTTCGGCACCGACGGCAGCAGCCGCACCGAGGCGTTCGATTTGGTCGATTGGCACGACGACTTTCTCTTGAGCGTGTGCGACGAGTGCATCGACGAGTCGCGCATCGAGTCGGGTAAAGAGGTGCCTCAGGAGGCTATCGTTGAGTTGGCAAGCGCGGTTGATGTCTTTGAGCTTGAGCGTGTCGAGATTGAAAATCACCAACCAATAGGTCCCCTTGTTGTGACCTTTGATGGGATAGGCCAATCGTTGTTCGGCCCAGAGGCGCGAAACGAGGATTTCTCCGCCCATGTCGGTGATCATCGTTTGGACTCGGTTCGAGACTCCACCCGGATCGCGGGCGTAGTGGTTGCTATCGAACAGGAAAAGACATTCGTAGGATGCGCTGGCCAACGTAACTACTCCTCGCTAAGGATGACGGTGTGTTTTTTATGGTGCTTGTTGCTAGGTGCTCATTGCTTTGAGGCGTTGAACCGATTCATCGCCTTATCGATTCCATCGATTAGCCAGCACTGGATGGCATCCAGGGCATAGCCGAGCGACTCCTCGACGACCTGTCGTTCTTTTTTCGAGAACTTGCTCAGCACGTAATCGACGGTCTGGAAATTCTCTGGTGTTGCATCGATCCCGATGCGGAGTCTTGGCACATCGAGTGTCGCCAGGGCTTTCAGGACGTCATCGAGTCCCTTTTGTCCACCGCTGGTCCCACTTTTCCGCAACCGCAACTTTCCGAGTGGCAAGCTAAGGTCATCGCAAACCACAAGGATAAATTCTGCTGGAATCTTGTAGAAGCGAGCGATTTGGGCGACCGCTCTTCCACTGCAATTCATGTAGGTCATCGGCCAAGCCAAGACCACGTCGTGCGATCCTAGAGTGCCTTTGGTTATTTGCGATTCGAACTTGGACTGGACCCCTGGGGAGCCCATCGACGCGTGCAGTTTTTGCAAACAATCGAATCCAATGTTGTGTCGCGTATTTTCGTATTTCGCTCCAGGATTCCCGAGCCCTACCACGAGCTTGAGGGTGGAACTGGACATCAGGTCCCCGCTTCAGCCGCTTTCTCTTTGCGGATCAACTCAGGCTCAGCCGACATTGGGATCGCAGCCTCAAGGTCCACCCCGGCTGCCGCTGCGACCTGAGCCACAACGATCGATCCAGGCGTAACTGCCTCGACCCCCTCGGGCAATTTCAGCTCACTGACGTGAATGGCTTGGCCAAGTTGCAAATGGCTGATGTCGCAGGTGATAAATTCAGGAATCTTGACGGCCGGACATCGAATGGATAGCTCGTGCGAAACGAATCGCAATTGGCCTGCAGAGGACATCGCCCCTGGAGCTTCACCGTGCAAGTGAACAGGAACCGTCACGACTACCGTCTCGGTCTGCGAGACGCGTGCGAAGTCGACGTGGATGATGTGGTCACCCATGGAACTCCACTGGACGGCTCGCAAAAGAGCCGTATCGGAGATATCCCCCCGAAGATTCACCAGCTTGGTGCCGTGCTTGATCAGTTTATTGACCGTGTCTAGCGATACGCTCAAGCAAACATTCTCCTCGCCGTGGCCGTAGAGAATTGCTGGGATCGAACCGCTTTCGCGAATCTTGATCATCGCTCGCGATCCTAGGGTGTCTCGCTTTTTGACTTCAATCGTCTCAATCATCGCTGTATCAAACCCGTTGCCGTGGTGCCGTTAAAGGTCTTGTCAAAGTCTTGGTCGCCGACATCTTTTGTCGGCCGTATGTATCCTGCCGCAATTCCACAGTGATGCAGGATACTCTAGAGAATGTCCGGATCGGAGACCTCAACCTGCAAAAAACTGCGAAAAGACGCGGTTTGTGTTCCCTTTGGGGCCCCGGAGTATGACAATTTTATCGTGTGTTGCAAGTCCAAAAAGTCATTAGTTTCCCAAAGGGGCTTCTATGCCGGGGGTAGTTCGCACCATAATAGATTTCGAATCCCATGGATTCCTGGACCTTACTACCCCAGCATTACCCCTGCCTAGATTTGAAGCGGTATTCATGACGACCAAGAAAAACACGTTCGAAACGATCGAGCCGGTCGGGGCCAGAGTCCTGGTCCTCAAGGACGAGCCCAAACGGGAAACCAAAGGGGGTATCGCCTTGCCCGATGCGTCGGAGATCCCGACGATCACCGGCAGAATCGTCAGTATCAGTCGCCAAGTCGAGCATGACCAGGACATGCCGCTACGCCAATACGACAAGATCATCTTCCACCCCAAAAACGCCATTCCCGTGGACTTTGAACCCGACAACCAGCTTTACGTGGTTCCCGTCGAGGACGTCGTCGCGGTGTTTCGCAAGCAATCGGGTCCAAGCAAAAAAGCCGGTGAGCTCGAATGAGCCTGTCTTTGCATCGTCGAACCTTACGAGAAACCTCTCGATACGCCTTGCGGGGCACCGCGGGAGTTGCCCTCCGACTGTCGAACATTTGGTGCCTTTGGACGCTGGGGCCTCTTTGGGCGCTAGGGCTTGCCTGGACCTTGGTTCCATTCTGCATGGCAAAGACCCAAGCGGAGAGCTTGGAGGAAGACCCAGCCAGCGGGCCCAAGCACATCGAGATCGAATTTGCCGATTCCGATCGCCCGAATCTCCGCGGGGAAGTGCTCACCGAGAACCCCAGATACGGCATGTTGGTTCAAAACCCCGACGGCGAGTTGATCGCGATCGGACCGAACACCCCGATCGCCAAAATCCAGGCGATCGACGAGCCGATGCGGCCAACTTCCGCTGGCGAAATCGCCACCAAAACTTTGGCTCTGCTCCCGGCCGGGGCCAAGTCCCTTTCGACCGAACACTTTGTCGTGTGCTACGACACCTCCGAGACCTATGCCCGATGGAACGCGAATCTCTACGAAAAGATGTTCAAGGGAATGCTCAGGTTTTGGAAGGAAAAGGGACTCGAACTCCAGCCCCCACGGTTTCCTCTGGTCGCTTTGATCTTTCGCGATAAAGCCGACTACATCGAGTACTCCAAACGGGACTTCCAAGGTGGCGAGAACACGTTTGGCTACTACACGCAAACCACCAATCGCCTAGCGACTTTCGACCTCACAGGGATCGAAGGGGTCTTGCCCCCCGGGGCTAAAATCCAGCGAGAAGATCTTCTTGCCGAGATTTTCTCCCGCCCCGAAGCCGAACGGCAGATCGCCACGATCCTTCACGAAGCTTGCCACCAAATCGCATTCAACACAGGTATTCAGACCCGTCTGGGGGACTACCCGCTGTGGCTCAGCGAGGGTATCGCCACGTTTTTCGAGTCGGCCGACACTCGCAGTTCAAGCGGCTGGGCTGGGGCCGGTAGGGTCAATGCCTACAACCTCCAACAAATTCGGTTCTACTTCCGCAACCGCCCCCCGGACTCCTTGGCTAGCCTGCTGACCCAAGACGAGCGATTCCGCAAAGGGGACACTTCGGCAGCAGCCTATGGCGAGTGCTGGGGCCTGACGTTTTACCTGATCAAGAAAAAACCCAAGGAATTTGTTGCTTACCTGAAAAAGCTGCGGGAAAGGCCCCCGGGAAACCCCTCGGACTCCAAGCAGCGACTCGACGATTTTCTTGCAAGTTTCGGGCAAGACCTCGAGAAGCTCGACAAAGATTTCGTGCGTATGATGGCCGGACTTCGACCGTAATTTTGACGTTTTTATTGGAACTACCCCTCCGAGCCTTTAATCTTTAACTCCGATTCCTCCAGGCAGTCTTTGACTTCCCCGGCCTGCGGTCGATAAACTAACGCGACATTTGATCGTTCCAAACACTCACCGATCCATTTATAGACTCCGAGTCCAAGCCTCCGAGCGACGGAAGAAGCCTCTATGCCAGCGACCCCCAAATCGACCGTCTTGGAGACCAGCAACATCCGCGAATCGGCGATTCAGGAATTTGCCACCGAGCTGGCCGACGAGCAGTTGGTCGAGGCCTACCTGCGGGAACGGCAAGAAAAGCACTTCGAAATCCTGATGCGACGCTACGAACGGGAACTCTTCACCTTCCTTCGCCGTTTCCTAGGAAATGCCCAACATGCCGAGGATGTCTTCCAAGGAACCTTCTTGAGTGTCCACCTTCGGATTGAGCAATTCGAACCCGGAAAACGGTTTCGGCCTTGGCTCTATGCGATCGCTAGCAACAAAGCCATCGACTTCATGCGGCGAAACAAACGCCACCAAATGGCCAGCCTCGATTCGACCGTCCAACACGCCGAATCCGACGAAGCCATGGTCAGTCGACTCTCAAGTCAGGGCCCATCACCCGACGAACAAGCCATCCGCAGCGAAACCAACGCCAAAGTGCGCGAAGCCGTCGGGCAGTTGAGCGAATCGACCCAACAACTCATTCAACTAGCCTTTTACCAAGGCCTCAAGTACGCCGACATTGCCGAGATCCTCGATATCCCCGTCGGCACAGTGAAAAGTCGAGTTTTTACCGCGATGCGCAAACTCAATG
This sequence comes from Planctomycetota bacterium, assembly GCA_003671195.1. Classification (GTDB taxonomy): domain Bacteria; phylum Planctomycetota; class Planctomycetia; order Pirellulales; family Pirellulaceae; genus JBKCUI01. The sequence goes on along the minus strand of QWPJ01000110.1, from coordinate 5,259 downwards.
AGATCTGGATGCGTATGCAACAGGAGAGCTGAAACGCTTTTCCTTTTCCGCGATCCAATCAAGACCACACTGCAAAAAAGCCATGAGTGGTGACCTTCCCCTACCTTCTGACGAAACCCTCCTGGGCTACATCCTGGGCGGCCTTTCCGATCAAGAAAATGCGGAAATCGAAGCTCTGTTGATTGGCAACCCATCGCTCCAACAACGGCTTCGTGATCTTCGCTCATTGCTCGAACCCCTGGCAGAAGAACAACTGGCCGAAGAATCCCAGGAACAAGCGATTAACCCCTCGGATAACCTCTCTGATAGCCTCTCGGGGGGCCAACCCGAAGCGCTCGATCTGCCACCTGCCGGGCTGATCGAACAGACCCTCCGGGCAATCCAACAGCAGTCCAACGGTCCGTCCCCGACCCGAGCATTTGCTCTTTCCCAGCAATTCCACTCTGCCGAGTCCCAAAGCACCCGCGTCGCTTGGCTCGATAGCCTCGTTGCTCTGGCCGCAGGAATCGTCGTCCTGTCGTTTCTGCTCCCTGGAATCCTCCGCTGGCGGGAATCGGCACGACAACATGAATGCGCCGAAAACCTTCGCCATCTTGGTTCGGCCCTGATCTCTTTTGCCCAATTCCAACCCACCCACCGCCTCCCTGCGATCGAACCCCAAGGCCCTTTGTCGTTTGCAGGTGTCTACGCAATCCGGTTGCAGGACAAGGAATTACTCGACACGAAGCGATGGCTCCAATGCCCCGGCGAACCCTCCTCCCCTTGGCTCGCCAATATCCCGACCTCGCAGCAATATCTCCAAGCCCCTGAGTCCAAGCGCTATGTTTGGCGAATGCTCGCCGGCGGCGATTATTCTTACCACATGGGCTCGATCGTCGAAGACAAATACCAAGCCCCCTCGATCGAATCCTCCGCCCGAGTCGCCTGGATCGGGGACCGTTGGCCCGCCGAACTCCATACAGAACCCAACGACGAGGACTTCGAACTCCACGGAAACCGAGGACTCAACGTCCTGTACAACGACGGAAGCGTCCAATGGCTCAAACTACCCAAACTCCAAAAACTCGCTTCGATCGATCACCCTTACCTAAACCACCATCTCAAAGTAGCCCCCGGGATCGGTGAAGCCGACGCGTGCCTGGGACCTAGCCACCTACTCCCTGCAATCGGAGCGACGAGACCCCCTCGTTGAGCGTTCTGCCAGATCCGGCAGGCGAATTGTTGACCCGGGTTTCCGGGCATCTACAATGCACCGGAATTCCATTTCTCCTCTGGATCGGTATCAACTATGGCTCGATGGCTCGCCGCAATCCCGGTTTACAACGAAGTCAAACACGTCGACGGCGTGCTCGATGAAGTGCTCCGTTACGCGACGGACGTTCTGGCCGTCGATGACGGGTCCAAGGACGGGACAACCGAACTGCTCAAAAAACGCCACGACATAGCCGTCATCCACCACCCAAAGAATCGAGGCTACGGCGCGGCCCTAAAAACCGCTTTCAACTATGCCATCGAAGAAGGCTACGAATTCCTCGTAACGCTCGATTGCGATGGACAACACCAGCCTCAGCGTATCCCGTCCTTCATTGAAGCTTGCAAAAAATGCGATATCGTTTCGGGATCAAGGTACCTACAAGCCTTTGAGGGTGACTCGCTACCGCCTCCCCCAGAACGGCTCTACATCAACCGAACCATCACCAAACGGATCAACGACCTCTTTGGCTGGAATCTGACGGACACCTTCTGCGGATTCAAAGCCTACCGAGTCTCCGCGCTAGAACAATTGCGAATCACCGTCGATGGATATGCAATGCCCCTGGAACTCTGGGCCCAAGCCGCCATGCTCGGACTGAGCATCCAAGAGCTCCCAGTCCCTCTGATCTACCTGGATCTTGCCCGCTCCTTCGGCGGAGCCCTAGACGACGGTGGAGTCCGACTCAAATACTACAACTCCATCATCGACGAGAGCATCCAGGCCATGCAAGCCCGCGGCCTGAAACTCCCGGCTCTCTTTCCCGCTGGTTGCGGTATCGAGTGCTGCTCGTGACCCATCCAGTCGCGGCGGTCTCCCGCCTGACTGAGCCCCCATCTACCCCGATCCGAGCGCCTCGAAGCGACAACCAAGATCTGTGCGTCCCGGAGCACCATCGCCTAGTCGCTCAGGTACAGGCCAATCACCGCCAAGCCTCATCGATCCAGAATCCTTCCTGGATCCTCCAGCTTCGAAGTCGAACTCGGACCGAAGTCGCCGCAGTCGCCTCACTCTATTTGCGCACGTACTTGGCCAATCATCCCAAAGGCCAATCAACCGATTCGAAAATCGAGGATCCAATTCACTGGATCGTCGGAGGGCACCAACCCGAACCGTTCCATCCAGGAGTCTGGTACAAGAACTTTCTGATCGATGCGACCGCCAAAGAACTCCAATCGCAAGGCTCCCAAGCGATCGGACTGCATGTGATCATCGATCATGACTTGCCCAAATCTCTCTCGATCAAGATCCCTCACCGGCCTGCTCCGGATTCCCAACACCTAGTCTTCAGCCCCTGCGAGCTTCCACTTCAAAAGTCCGGCTCCAAAACCTCTGCACCCAAACCTTGGCATCAACACCGCATCGCACTCGATCGCATAGAAACATTTGTTCGCCAAATCGAACATGCCGCTGAGTCCTTAGGACTACCGACCCCGCTTGCAAGACGCTACTTCGAAATCGTCAAGAGCCTAGACGAGTCGTGCGATGCGGCGATCGCCTTGTCCCAAGCCCGCCATCGCATCGAGGCTCAAAATGGGCTTGAGAATATCGATATCCCAATGAGCCAGATTTGCCAAACGGAAGCCTGGTTCGATTTCGTCGAGCATTGCTTAACTCACGCCGATGCGTTGAACAAAACCTACAACGATGCGCTCGACGACTACCGTACACGAGAGCAGATCACCAATCCAGGACAACCCGTCGCGGCTCTGGGCAGGTTCGGCGATTGGATCGAACTCCCCTTCTGGCTGTACCAATCGAGCGATGCAGGACGGAATCGGATGTGGGTTCGCTCGCATTCAACCGAATGGGAATTGGCCTCCGGGTCGCGCCCAGGTGAGTTTGCTTGGACGATCCGTATCGCATCGCTGCCAGGCGCCTTGAAATCCATCATCGAACAAACCGCCCCCGAAGTGATTTGCCTTCGGCCACGCGCACTGATGACCACGCTGTTCCTCAGATGCTTCCTTGCCGATGGGTTCGTCCACGGAATCGGAGGGGGGATCTACGACCGCTTGACCGACCAGATCATTCGAGACTTTCTTCGGATCGAACCTCCAGCCTATGCGATCGCAACGGCGACGCTCCATCTGCCGCTGCCAGAGACCGTGCGACGATCGGTCGAGCATCTCGATGCGCTCGTGGCCAACCTGAGCGATCAAGCACGCCGATTGAGGTCCTCGCCGGAATCCTTTTTGGCTTCGGAGGATCCCTATGCCGAAAGCTTAGCCCAAGAGCACGCTGCGTTGCTTGCAGCTATTCCACCCAAGGGATTCAAGCGACCTTGGCATCGACGCATGGTCGAGTTGAAGGCGCGTATTCGTCAGTCGATCGAACCGATCTTTCAGGAGCATCAAGCCCTTTACCAGGCGACCCTGCGGCGGGCCAACGGATCGCAGGGGCTCTTCTCACGAGAGTATTCGATGCTGCTGTTCCCCCAAGCCAACTGCGTCGAGAGGCTCAAGCTTTTAGCGTCCCGAGTTCGCGCATAAGCATCTGCATGTCCTGCCATGTCAACTTCTTGGCCTCGGGCGCTCTTTCCAAATACGTGGGATGGTAAGTGACCAGCACCTTGGCCTTTTTATAACAGTGAAAACGGCCTCGCAATCGACCGATCGATTCGGTGGTCTGAAGCACCGCCCGAACTGCGGTGGCTCCCCAACAGATGATGTATTCGGGCTGAAGGATCTCTAGCTGTGCTTCCATGTACGGGCGACAGTTGTCCAACTCCATGTCGCTCGGGACCCGGTTGTTCGGTGGCCGACACTTGAGCGTGTTGAGGATATACACCTGATCTCGCGGTATTCCGGTCGCCCGCAAGATCTTATCGAACAATTCTCCCGAGGACCCTACAAAGGGTTCCCCAAGCCGGTCCTCCTCTGGACCGGGCGCATCGCCGATCATCACAAAGCGGGTCGTCACTGGCCCTACCCCAAAGACCGTTTGGCGACGATGGCAGACAATGTCTTTGCACAACCGGCATGCCTCGACCTGGAGCTTCAACTGACCCAAGGCTTCGGAGCGATCTTGGGCGCTTCGGGTTGGGGTCATCCAAGGCGATTCGACCGGTGGCCAGGAAGGCTTAGCAACGCTTCGCGCTGCCGGCTCCATTGCACTTGGAGCCGCAACCTGAACCGGAGCTGGAGCCGAAACCTGAGTCGAAACCTGAGCCGCAACCGGAACCGGAGCCGGAGCCGGAGCTGGTTGCTTCGGCACTTGCGATGTCGGTTGCTTCGGCTCGGGCGCTTGCAACTGCGTTCGAGAACTGGCTATCGAAGTTCCGCTCGATCCTTTGGAGGACACATCGACCCAATCGGCAAGGATCTCTGAGAGTTTCGCGCTGGGCTTAGGAAGGTGCTTGACCCCGAGCCTTTGGAGATACTCAAGGGTTTGCAAGCTAGCGAGTTTCCATTGGTCGGAATCCATGTCGCACCTGATGGGGCTAAGCCGATTGGATGGATCGTTCGAAGGCGGCCGCTGCATGGGCGAGTTGGTCGGTGCTATGGGCCGCGGAGACTTGGGTGCGGATCCGCGCCTTGCCTTGAGGAACGACCGGATATGAGAACCCGATGACGTAGATGCCCTCGGCCAACATCGCTTGTGCCACTTTACCGGCCAATGCGGCATCGCCGATCATGACCGGGACGATGGGATGGACACCCGGCAGGATATTGAGTCCACGACGTTGCATTTCGGTCCGGAAAAATTGGGTGTTGGATTCCAATCGGTCCCTCAGTTCGGTCGATTTCTGGAGAAGTTCCAACGCGCGGATCGCACCAGCGACGACCGGAGGGGCAATGGTGTTGGAGAAAAGGTAGGTGCGAGAGCGCTGACGGAGCAGTTCGACCATCTGGGCATTGCCCGAGGTGTAGCCTCCGCTGGCTCCGCCCAGTGCTTTGCCGAGGGTTCCTGTCATGATGTCGATGCGGTCCATCACTCCGCAGTGCTCGTGGGAACCTCTCCCTTTGGGACCGACAAAACCCACGGCATGCGAGTCATCGACCATC
>QWPJ01000159.1 GCA_003671195.1 Planctomycetota bacterium | reverse complement strand
CGCGTCTTGATCAAAGTATGTCAGAACGAGCAAAAGGAAGCGTGGGCTCAGCGTTACATTTTCCAAGCCCGCGTCTGCGACTCGACCGGCAAGGCGATCTCGCTGAAATAACCCCACACGCTCACGAAGACACTCCAACCAAAACAAAATCTAAGGTTTGATCATCATGAAAAATAAACTCTGTATGCGACAATGGCTGCCTCTGTGCGGCGCGATCCTAAGTTCCTGCACTTGTCTGACTGCCGATGCTCAGGACTGGCTTCAGTTCCGCGGGCCCTACGTCGGAGGGGTCGCCAACAAGTCCAAGCTTCCCGATACCTTTGACGGCCAAGTAGGGACCAATGTCGCTTGGAAAGTCCCGATTCCTGGACGCAGTGTTGGCGGGGCGATCGTGGTCGGAGACCAGGTCATTACGACCACGAGCGACGGGCTCGAACAGCGACGCATCCGCCTCTTGAGTTACGATGCGGCCACGGGCAAACCCAGGTGGGAACAGCAACTCGTGTCCCGGGGACGACCCTACTGCCATCCGACCAGCGCCAATGCAGCACCCACCCCGGCGAGCGACGGAAAACATGTCATCGCATTTTTTAGCTCCAACGATATCGCTTGTACGGACCTGCAAGGCAACCTGCTGTGGTACCGTTCGCTAGCGAGCGATTTTCCTAAAGCAGGGAACGACGTAGGCATGAGCGCCTCGCCGACGATTGTCGACGGGGTGGTGGTCGTGCAGGTCGAATGCCAAGGGGACTCTTTCGCCTTGGGGATGAACGTTCAAGACGGAACAACAGCTTGGAAGCAAGAGCGTCCTCGCAAAGCCAACTGGACTTCGCCTACCCCGGTGGTCCTACCGAGCGGCAAATCGGCTTTGATCATGCAATCGAGCGAGGACTTGGTGGCCGTCAATCCTGCCGATGGCACGCAGATGTGGAAAATCGACATGTCGTGTGCGACGACCTCTTCGGCAACGGTGGCCAACGGTAGGCTGATCGTTCCTTCCGGGGGATTGACCGCCTTGGATCTGTCCAGCGCTGGGGCTCCGAGCAAACTTTGGTTTGAAAACAAACTCAACCCCAACGCTTGTTCCCCTCTGGTCGACAACGACAAAGTCTACGTCGTCAACCGAACGATCCTGGTCTGTGGAGATCTGTTCACTGGAAAAGTTCTTTGGCAACTTCGAATCCCCGATGCGAGCCAGATTTGGTCCTCGCCGGTGATCGCCGGAAATAGGTTGTACCTCTTCTCCATGGACGGGACTTGTGCGGTCGTAGCCCTCGATGGTGAAGAAGGAAAGATCGAGCAGACCAATAAGCTCGGAGACGAGGTATTGGGCTCACCTGCGGTTTCTGGAAATGCGATGTATGTTCGCGGAGCTCAGAATCTTTGGAAGATCTCAGCGCCGTGACATCGCACACTCTGCAAGGATCCAGTCCTCGGGCTGTGTCCGTACCGATCGTTCAGCGTCCCATCGAGGGAAACATCCGTGTTCCGGGTTCGAAAAGTTTGACCAACCGCGCAGTTCTCTGCGCTGCGATGGCTCACGGACGCTCGGTCTTGACCGGAGTGCTCGATAGCGAAGACACCCAAGTGATGGTCGAAGCTTGGAAGCAACTCGGCTTGAGAATCGACTGGGATCGAGATCGATGCGAACTGGTTCTAGAGGGTTGCGGTGGACAACCACCGATCAACCAAGGGAGTTTATTCATCGCCAATAGCGGAACCTCGATCCGGTTCCTCACTGCGGCTTTGGCCGCCACCGAGGGCAAGTACCTGCTCGATGGAGTGCCACGGATGCGCGAGCGTCCGATCGGGGACTTGATCCGTGGTTTGAGGGCCTGGGGAGCAGACGTAGTGAGCCAAAATCCAAGCAATCCCGAGTGCCCACCGGTGTTGCTCCATGCCCACGGCTTACTCGGTGGGGCATCGACTGTCCGAGGGGATGTATCGAGCCAATTCCTCAGCGGCATGCTGATGGCAGCACCCTACTGCCAAGAGGATGTGCACTTGGCTGTCGAAGGCGCCTTGGTATCTAAACCTTACGTCGATATGACGCTCGCGGTGATGGAACGCTTTGGGGTCCAAGTCTTGCGGCAACTCGGTCCGAAGGAGGCCGAGCATGTCTATCAGATCGCTTCGGGGCAGAGCTACCAAGGGATCCATTATGCGATCGAACCAGACGCATCGGCAGCGAGCTATTTTTGGGCCGCTGCTGCGATCACCGGAGGATGCGTGCGTGTCGAGGGTCTAGGTTTGGACGCCCTCCAAGGGGACGTAGGATTCGTAAAAGTACTCGAAAAGATGGGCTCGAAGGTCGTTTTTGGCCAAGAGTCCAACGGGGAAGCTTGGATAGAAGTTTCGGGTCGCGCAAGCCACGGGATCGACATCGACATGTCGGATATCAGCGATACGGTCCAGACCTTAGCGGCTGTTGCACTTTTTGCCCAGGGCCCTACTAGGGTCCGCGGCGTTGCACACAACCGACACAAGGAAACCGATCGTATCGGAGATTTGGTCCAAGAGATACGCAGGCTCGGGGCAGAGGCTCAAGAACACGACGACGGCTTGACGATCTATCCTAGAGAGCTTCGAGGGTGCGAAATCCAAACGTACCGCGATCATCGCATGGCGATGAGCTTCGCCTTGGTGGCGATGAAGGTCCCCGACTGCTTGGTGTTGGATCCTCGGTGCACGGAGAAAACCTACCCGAAGTTCTTCGAGGACTTGGGTAGAATGATCGGCAGACCACCGAAATACGTGTAGCACCAAAGTTTGCATCCACTTACCTGAATTCGCTGCATGACTACTACTGCTCTAAGCCGCCAAGTGTCCCTTGCCGAGAAGGTCTACCAGCGATGCTTAAACATCGATTGCGCAGCGACGTACGACGTCGGTGAGGTGCGAACAAAGTGCGGCGTATGCGGGGACTTATTGGACGTCGCCTACGATTGGTCGCGATTGCCGGTCCCCAAGCGGTTGTCGGACCTGGAGGCCATGTGGTCAAGGCGGCATGAGCCTTTAAGGTTCAGTGGGGTTTGGAGATTCCATGAACTGCTCCCGTTTGCACCTCCCGAGCGGGTCATCACCGTGGGCGAGGGGCAAACGCTTTTGCAACAAGCCGATTTCGTATCGCGTTATGTAGGGTTGCGACCTGGCCAGTTGTATTTGCAGTACGAGGGGATGAATCCATCGGGTTCCTTTAAGGATAACGGAATGTGTGCTGCCTTTACCCATGCGCACATGGTAGGGGCTAAGCGGGCCGCATGCGCCTCGACAGGCAACACCAGCGCGTCGCTTGCGATGTACTGCGCGGTGACGCAACTGATGCGAGCGATTATTTTCATCGGTACAGGGAAAATCTCCTATGGCAAGCTCTCTCAGGCTTTGGAGTATGGAGCCTTGACGGTTCAGATCGCTGGCGATTTCGACGACGCGATGGCAAGAGTCCAGGAGATCTCCAAAGCGCTCGGCATCTACTTGGTCAACAGCGTCAATCCTTTTCGCCTCGAGGGTCAAAAGACCGTCATGTTCCGCGTGCTAGAGGCCTTGCGTTGGGAGGTACCCGATTGGATCGTCGTTCCGGGGGGGAATTTGGGCAATAGCAGCGCGTTTGGAAAAGCATTCATCGAACTCAAGGAACTGGGATTGATTTCCAAGGTGCCGAGATTGGCAGTGATCAACGCAGCGGGAGCTGACACGCTCGATGTGCTCTATAACCAACGAAACTTGCGCTGGAATCGCGGACGACCTCGGATGGAAACAGCGTGTTGGTACTACGATGAGCTCGATCGGAGCAAAACCAAAGCCGATACGATTGCAAGCGCCATCGAGATCAATCGTCCGGTGAACTTGAAAAAATGCTTGCGGGCCTTGGACGTTTGCGATGGGGTTGTCCGCAAGGTGAGCGATCAAGAGATTCTCGATGCGAAGGCACAGGTCGGAGCAGGTGGGATCGGTTGCGAGCCGGCCAGCGCCGCGAGCGTCGCGGGCGCAAAGCTACTGAGGCAACAAGGTGTCATCGGCTATGAAGACCGCGTCGTGTGCATTTTGACCGGCCATCAACTCAAAGACCCCACGGCCACGGTCGCTTACCATACGACCGACCAGGATAAGTTTGAGGAGGTCCTCGGCAGTCGTGGTGTTACGCGCGCCTCGTACGCAAATCGTGCGATCGCCGTCCCGAACGATGTCGAAGCGATCATCAAAGCGATTCAGTTGTATTCTTAGCGGTCTTCCGGGGTCCTACAGAACAACACGATACAACGGTACGTAACCCCGAGAAGTCAGAACGATGAGATCCTTTAAAGTCGTCGTATTGTTCTTGTCTTTATCCGCTGGTACTTGCGCGTCCTTCGCGGCCGATACGCCAGAACAGCCAACTCCGACAAAATCGGATGTCTCCTACGGACCTGATGCAAGAAATGTACTCGACTTTTGGGACGCAACCGGCGATGGCCCACGTCCACTGCTAATTTACATTCACGGAGGCGGTTGGCTTACCGGGGACAAGAGCAAAAAGGGGCCGGCTTTCCAGCCGTTTCTTGACAGGGGAATTTCCATTGCCGCGATCAACTACCGATTGACTCCTGGAAATCCTTTACCTGCCCCGGTCTACGATGCGGCACGAGCCATCCAGTTTCTTCGTTCGAAGGCAAATCACTGGAACATTGATACGAAACATATCGCTTTGACCGGACCAAGTGCGGGGGGGTGCACAGCGATGTGGCTGTTACTGCATGATGACATTGCTGACCCAAAAGCGACGGATCCTGTTTTGCGAGAATCTACGCGTGTCTGTGCTGCCTCGGTGTTGGTCGCTCAGACCTCCATTGACCCTGAGGTCATTGAAGGCTGGTTAGGTCCAAATGTTCTCAAGCATCCCATGATCGCCGGTGCGGTAGGCGAAAGAGAAATTTCAGAAGTGATGAAGAAACATGACCTAGCCCATGATCTCTATGTCGAGTTTTCACCCATCAATCATCTCGACTCCAACGATCCTCCCTTGTTCATGACCTGCAGCGCCGAGATGGATCTTCCATCAAGGGACTCCAGCCACGGAATCCATCATCCGGTTTACGGCGTAAAGCTCAAGGAGAAATCCGACCGAGTTGGGCACGATTGCCATCTGGTGATCCCTGGCTATTCGGAATCCAAGAAGTACTCTGATGGCAACGACTTTCTCTTTCAGATGCTACTGTCAAAGTAGAACAGACCGTTGTGTCTCGATTTTATGAAGCTCCAATTGCAATTGCCGAGCAATCCTATGCACCGAGATGGTGCTCAACGCATCCAAGGTAGGAATTGCTGTGGGGATTTGACGATTACGGCTGCAGATCGACCAATTTCAAGTTCGAATTGATCGAATGGAGAGGATCTGAAAAAACTCTTAATTGTTACCTATCTACGATGAAAGCCAATCAAAAATTTTCAATCCGTGTAGAACCATTGAAATTCACATGAAACTACTTTCTCTGCTGGAATCGCCTTCGGACTGAATTTAAGCCGGCGAACGAGAGGAGTCCAAGGCTGAGTATTGCCGTGCTGGGTTCGGGAACAGCCGGTGGTGGCGCGTTGTCCCCGAGGCGGATCATGTAGTTATCGATTCCGCTTTCAGTCGCCTTGAGCACCCCGGTAGATCCATGAGAGGTTGCGTTGTCGTAACCAAAAATGATTTCACCACCGGTTGCGGAGAAATTCGGGTGGAAGCCTGGCATTCCAAGGCCTGTTGTGGGATTGATCCGAAGGATCTGAGAGGCTTGGAGTGTGTCAGCGATTGAGATCCACTGCTTGTTGTCGCTTGTTCTAACAGCAACAACAGGAGCAGTGTAGTAATAGCCGTCTTGGTATAGTAGCATGGCGTAGCCGACAGCAGCTTGTTGTGACGGGGCTGGTATAGGAGCCGGATTGAAGTAGTTGGTCATGATCAAGTTAAACGAGTAATCGATCGTAGTAAACGCACCTTGCGTAGAAGGGTTCCACTTAAAGCCATTGCTACCGCTTCTTAGGTGTGCTACACGCATTAGGCCACCTGCTGGAAAGGTCAGAAGAACCTGCCTGTAACTCCCAGGAGCTCCGCCGCTTGCAATCGTTGTCGTCACAAAACTTGCTCCTTGATTCGCCGTAGCATCCGCGTACTTAGTGGAAGTCCAATCCGATGCGACGAAATCCGAATCTTGGAAAATAACCGCAGCACATAGCACGGAAGTGTGGCTTAATTGCCAAACGGAGGAAATTATCATAGCTAGAAAGAACACAATCGTTCGACGAACAACACTTCTTTGAGAATCCATGGCATGGCCTCTTTGTTTAAGACGAATTGGTAACAGTCCACCGGGGGCAAGTACCCTAATGCATTTATAGATGGTCTCCTCGTTTTAATTTAATACGAATCAAGTTTGAATTCGATTCGAAATCGATTGACGGATATTTAAGACGGTTGTGCTAATCGCGATGAGAGCTACAGACGTAAGTGATTGAGTTGTATTAGACCGATATGTCTTGTTGGGGAAAATGTAAGGAGTTCGATGGGTGAAATGCGGTGCCGAAGGATCTCTAGGTGATCATCAATGCAATCCCATTGTATTCTTAGCGGCAGTAGGCGATCCAACGGCACTACTACCAAGTGCGGCCACCCAAAAAGGGCATGGCCATTACTAGGTCAGCAAGAAGAGCCTAGGCCGACCAGACCAACGGGCGCTGGCCAAGCCGACCTAGTACTATTGAAAATTGCATTCCGTGGGTTTGTGGGTCTGGCCTCATTAACCAAATAAAGGCTCAATCGCACGGCCTTCGTCCAGAAGATGATACGGGCGGCCTTGGGAATCGGTCGCTTGGAGGTTTTCGACTCCCACTGCCCGGTAAACGGTTTTGGCGATATCAGCAGGAGTCACGGGGTTCTCTGCTGGGTACTCGGCGTACCGGTCGGTGGTACCATAAGTCATCCCGCCACGGATTCCACCCCCTGCCATCAAGACGCTTTGGCAGTGGGTCCAGTGATCGCGGCCCGCGCCGTTGGTACCCCCGGATCGAGGATCTCCTATTTTAGGTTTACGCCCCATCTCACTGGTGACCAACACCAACGTTTCATCGAGCAAGCCACGTTGGTGAAGATCGATCAAGAGTCCAGAAAATGCTTGGTCGAACTCCGGCAGCAAGTGCTTTTTTAAGCATTCAAAGTTATTGCCGTGGGTATCCCAAGCTCCCTCGCTCTTGCACGCATCGGCGATCGCTTCGTTCTCTCGCCAAAAGACACTGATGAAGGGGACTTGGGCCTCGACCAATCGTCTTGCGAGCAGCAGGCTCATGGCGTTGACACTTGTACCATAAAGCTGTCGGGTCGCCTCGGTTTCGCTCGATAGATCAAACGCCTGGGTCGCTTGGGACGAGACGAGCAGATTCAAGGTCCTTTCCTGGTGCTTTTTCCAATTCGACTCGTCGGCCGTGCGCTCAAGATCCCGCTTGGCTTGATTGAAGCGTCCTAGAAGTTCCTTGCGAGACTGCAGGAGCTCGGCCGATGTGCCACCTGCAAGCGCCAGCGACGGAGCTTGGAATTGCAATGGCTTCTCAAGTGACCCGTCAACAAACAAAGGATCGAACTCAACGCCCAAGCGCGCTGCGAATTGACCAGGTCGCGTGTAGGGCGCCTTGCTGGGCTTATGGGGCAAGCTGATCGTATTGGGAAGCGATGAACGCGAGGGAACCTTGTTGGCGACCACGCAGGCCATCGAGGGCCAATCGTCCGCATAGGGACGGCGGTCGTTTCCGAGCGACAAAAACGTCGGGTCAGGAACGTGACCGGTCAGGTTGTAATAATAACCAGCATGATGGTCGTTGGTGCTGACGCTTGCCCCTACCGAGCGCACGATCGCAAGCCGATGCGCTTGATTGGCTAACTTAGGCAAATGTTCGCAAAGCCGTATTTCTGGGGCCGAAGTGGCGATGGAGGCAAACGGACCACGGTATTCGACGGGTGCATCGGGCTTCATATCCCAAGTATCGATATGCGAGGCCCCGCCACAGAGGAAGAATAGAATGACCGATTTGGCTTGGCCCGCGTTCGCCGCCGGTTCCGGTCCAGGCGAGCCGAGCAGTTGGGGCGACCCAAGAGGTAGACCCGCAAGCAGACTGGCCGAGGCCACGAGCATGCTTCGGCGATCGATGACTTCGAATCGGTTCATGGCTATCGGCTGTACAAAAGGAGTAGAGGGGCCAACAAGGCGGTCGCCTGTTGTGCCCGATTCAGACAATTATTGCATAAGAAATTTGATAAAACACCCCCTTCGCTTGGACCCGAGCGGGCGAAGGATTCCTATAGCCATCGCCCGCGGCTTGCGCCTAGACGGCTCACAAGTGAGCCAACCAGCGCCAGCGGTTGGGCGATTTGACTCAGCCCGCCAGGAAGCTGCGTTTGGGCACCAGCAGGTGGGTGATTTCCGTCGGTGCAGGTCGCTAGTCTTCGATGCCCCGTTTGTAAGCGTCCGACAAGGGTTCGTCGAGCCCGACGGTCCAACGCTTTCCTTCGGTCTCAACTTCGATAAAATTCAATCCAATCGAGATGACCTTGCCCTCGATATCGCCGAGCTTGAGTTGCTCGCCTTCGCGGACATAGAACGTTTTGTTCTCCGTTTTGGAACGAATCCAAGCTTGGGGGCCTTTGCCATCGGCTAACAAACCGCTGACAAACGCTTGGGAAGCGACGTCGAAATCCTTGGGCTTTTTCACCGGCGGGGGAGCGTCCTGGACTTTGATCGAGATCCATTGCACGCTGGATTTCGCAGGGATACCCGAATCGGTCGCACGTATCCCGACCTTGTAATCTCCCAGATCGGTCGCCGTCCAACTCAAATTGCCAGAGTCTGGATCGAGTTGCATGCCCCGGATCGGATCCCCTTCGAACTCGTACTTAAGTACCTGCCCAGGATCGGATTCCTTGGCTGCCACTCCGACATCCATTTTCAGGCCAAGTGTCGCCGAGACGAGTTTGCTCTGTTCGAGAACCGGAGGAGTGTTCGTCGGCGCAAAGATATTTCGCCCGACAATCGAATTTTCGTATTCCGCCAACGGCCGCTCGATCCTCGGTGCATTATCACCCGGTGCCGGTTGAACCGGGTTGGCATTCTTCAACGCCAAGACTTCGCAATCGAGCGAGATTCGAAGCCGGTTCGGTGGATTGTTGTTGGGAATCGGCTGCATGTCGAATCGCGTGATTCGGTGCAAGTAGTCTTTGGTGTGAAACGCATGCAAAAGCTTGGTTGCATTTTCAATCGTTCCGGTCCCAGCAAGTTGAAAACGGAAGGACTGGTAGAGATCCTTCTCAATCGTGTCGCCCGTCGACTTCGGGAGCGGATCGGACAAATTGCATTGATCAGCCAAGTTGATCAGCCATTCGAGATACTGTGCACGAGCCTTCTCTTCGTTGCTCGGCAAGGACTGGCTGACGAGACGATTGAGTTTCGATTTGGCGATCGCGCCGGCAGTCAGTTGAAGCTTTTGTTCATCGCGTTGCTTCGACAAATTGAGTTTGAGGTTTTCTTTGGTATCAATTCCGCTGCGAATCGACTCCCAGATGTAGTTCCCAAGGAACAGAAAAAAAACAAGTCCAACCCCAGCAGCGAGTAATTGTTCACGTTTGGATAAGTTCACGATGCACCTCCAATGATGGGTTCGGGCTCGGTAGTAGGTTCAGGCTTCGGCTCAGTCGTTGCAGGCTCTGTCGTTTCAGGCTCAGTCGTTGCAGGCCCAGTCGTTGCAGGCCCAGTCGTTGCAGGCCCAGTCGTTGCAGGCTGAGTCGTTGCAGGCTGAGTCGTTGCAGGCTCAGTCGTTGCAGGCTCAGTCGTTGCAGGCTCGCTCGTCGCAGGCTCAGTCGTTGCAGGCTCGCTCGTCGCAGGCTCAGTCGTTGCAGGCTCGCTCGTCGCAGGCTCGCTCGTCGCAGGCTCGCTCGTCGCAGGCTCTGTCGACGCAGGCACTATCGGCTTGCGTTTGACATTCCTCGGGTCGGTGACCTCCACGGTGGCGACATTGATGAGCATATCGGCTGCAACCGGATATTTTTTGTCTTGGCTTTGGGCCAATCCGGTACCGCGTACATTGTGCTTTGCGTCTCGATAAGCCCCTTGGATTTCCGGTACGAGATCTTGTTCTTTGGTGAAGAATTTCGTTGCGATGGTCGCATTATTGCTGCGAGGTTCGAGCGCAAAGGTCGTTCCGCCAAAGTAGGTGGTGTCGGAGTCTTTGGAGTTTAGTGATAGGCGTTCGAGTTCGTCGACCCAGAGGATGTCCCCTTGGAGGAACGTCTCGACTTTTTTCCAATCGGCGAGATTTTTGGTAGAGGATTTCAGGATCGGGACGTCTGAGTCAACCTCTGCTTTGAGCAACGCAATATCTTGGTCCAAGGCTGCGTGGCGCGAGGAGTACCACCACCAACTTGCGGCCAGCAACCCTGTAGCCGCGGCGCCGGCGAGAATGTATTTACCGATCGGTTTTTTGCGTTCTACCTTCTTGCGAGGGTTAGCAAAATCGATCAAGCGGTCGGTAGTGTTTGGGAATTGCAAGGCGCCAAGTACGGGAGCGAACCTGCCGACGGTTTGTGTTGTTGCGGCTACAGAGATGTCCGCCCGTTCGGCCATGGTAAACGGATCGAGCATCTTCACAGGCATATCGGTCGCTTGGCTCAACGCTTGGGCAAACGGAGCCAGGGAGTCTTTCGTCCAGACGATCAGTTGATCGACTTTCAAGCCCGGGCGCTGCGAGACGGCCGACATGAGAGTCCGCTTGACTTCGCTCGCGAGGATCTTGACCGACTGGGCGTCTTGCGGATCTGTCGGAGCGTAAAAACTTCGCATGAAAACCGATTTGCCTCGCTCGGTGAT
This sequence comes from Planctomycetota bacterium, assembly GCA_003671195.1. Taxonomy (GTDB): domain Bacteria; phylum Planctomycetota; class Planctomycetia; order Pirellulales; family Pirellulaceae; genus JBKCUI01. The sequence continues at coordinate 25,483 of QWPJ01000159.1, read as the reverse complement.
GACCACATCGGCCTCATCGTTGAGCAAATCGATAAACAAGGTCGTTGAGTTAGCCCATTCGGGATGTTTGGCGATCGCACCGGCGGCAGCGGCCATCGGGCGTAGGACCATGTGCTTGAGGGTTAATCCTGCCTCGGAGACCGTCGAGTCGATTTTTTGGATCAGCGCGGGACTGATCGCGCCGACAATGCAATCGATGCTTCCCTCAAGGTGCGAGGGCATGGTGATAAAATCAAGAGGCCAGCTTTCATTGACGTTGGCAAAGTAGCGGGGTGCTGCAAAACGAACCATATCGGGTAGTTCGTTGTCGTCGACCAACGGCAAGGTGATCGCGCGCAACTCGATGTCGTTACGGCTGACGCAAGCGATGACGTTTCCTCCTTTGATGCCTCCCTGTTGGAGCAGTTCTTTGAGTGCCGAGACAGCCTGGGGACTACCCCAAGGTTGGGAGGCTTGATCAAGCTCGATCGGTGCGCTCATGACCTTTTCGATCGAAACTCCGGTCAAGCCGATGGTTCCTACCGCCAAGCGCACCTCGCTGGTATCGCATTCGATGCTGATGAATTTTGACATGCTGATTTACTCGTCGATGCAAACTGTCTTGTTGTGAATTCGTTGTGTTCGGTTCGCTTGTCGCTAAGGAGTCGAAACGATCGCATTTCCCATGGCCCGTTGGCCGAGTGTCGATTGGCTGAAACCTCGACCCAAGTGATCGAGTTTTCGGTACAGGACGATCACAGGGACGGCACCCGATCCATCGATGACCGCTTCGGTTCTTGCAAACCCGGAGGACTGCTCGAAGTACCCGACGCACTGGACCCGCATGACATCCCCGCCACCGGTGACAAGCGGAGCGATGGTTTTCATTTGGTCGAGTGTGAGGATCCCTTCGACCATCGGCCAGGTCTCATACTTTCGATTTTCCGTATCCGATTGGGAGGATCTCGCTTCGACCAACTTGTCGAGGATCTCGTCGGTCATCCCAGGGAGCCCGCCGAGGATTTCTCGGGGAGCTTCATTAATATTAATCCGCCCTGGCAGCATTGGAGCCTCGACAGTAGTGACTTTATCCATAAGCATTGGCAAATAGAGGGACATTTGTATCGGTGATGCCGTCAGTGGGGAGGTGAAGCGGACTTCGCGCCCCTCGATGTTGGCGATGAAGCTCGCGTCGATAAGCTCCAGTACTCCGTTGACTTGGAATTGCCCGGGTTGAGTTTCGTCGATTCCTAGCGCTTCGAGACTTGAAGCCGACCAGGGTCGGGTTTCTGAGGGTTGAACGCCACCCCCGCCGGCTCCACCTCCGGGGATGCCACCACCTTGGCCGCCACCACCTTGGCCGCCGCCGCGCTGTCCACCTCCTGCTTGGCCACCTCCGCGCTGTCCACCTCCCCCTTGTCCGCCACCTGCCTGTCCACCACCGCCACCTGCACGGCCTCCGGCCGGTGGTTGAGCAAGCGTTACCGGCATCGACACAAGCGAGAAAACTGGATTTGCGAACTCCAGGAATGAAAAACTGCTTCGGCCACCGCGACCGCCACCGGGCCCGCCGCCACCTCCACCGGGTCTACCGCCAGCTCCGGGACCGCCGCCGCCGCCACCGGGTCTACCGCCACCAGCACCCGGACCGCCCCCGCCACCTGGCCCAGCTCCACCCCCGCCACCAGGTCTGCCGCCAGCACCAGGTCTACCGCCAGCACCGCCAGCACCAGCACCGCCACCGCCTCCGCCAGGTTGTCCACCTTGAGCACCCCCTTGCGAGCCTCCCGCACCGGCGAGTCCGGCAAGCCCTGCGAGCCCCCCGCCGTTGCTCGGGCCGAGCGTGCGGTAAGCGATCACGAAGGTTGCAAGATCCTCACCGACGGCGGCGGCAAGGTCGGATCGAAACGACGTCATGTCCTGCGTGTTGAGATTGACTCGGGCGGTGCCATCTTGCGTCGCGTTTCGCTCTTTGGAATAGAGAGTCAAATACATGGCCCACCCGAGATCAGGCGGGGTGGTTTGTGCGTCTTGCCCCGTACCTGTCGAACCGCCAGCGCCGGCTCCCATTGCGCCGGCTCCCATTGCACCGGCTCCCATTGAACCGGCTCCCATCGTTCCAGTCATCATCGCCGCATTCGATTCGTTTGCCTCGAGGATTCCGTTTCGATTTTGGTCCAGGCCGAACAGTAGGTAGGGTGTAACACCTTTGACCAGTAGCAATTGCTCGATCGAGTTTAGGGGACCGTTAGCGGCCGCGTAGGGATTGGGCAATTGGGTGTAGTAGTCGCTCTCGACGCCGAACTCGCGGGGTTCATCATCGGGATCGATGAAGTCCAGGATTGCATCGGCTGTGTACTCGTCCATCCCAGGCAATGCCATGAGCAGATCGCGACCGATGCTAGAGCTACTTGCTGCCGGGGCACCCGCGCTGCCCGCGGTAGCTTGGGCGCCCGAAGTTCCCGAGGTGCTAGGCGTTGGCATGATGGAATCGGACATTGCGCCGAGCAACGCTGCAGGAGCAGAAAGTGCCGCATCGATTGTCGGAAGGACATTGAGATTCAGTCGGGCTGACTCATTTTGAAGTCCAAATCGGACCCCAGAGTACTTCCCGTCCTCGTTGAGATTAGGTGCGATAAGCGTGTAGTTGCAAGGGTTCGCAGGATCGGGGGTCTGAAGTACGGGGATCGCCTGAAAGACATTCGGGTTGTTGAATGTACCCCCGGCCTCCAACCGTCCAGCGCGGCTGTAAGCCACAAATAGCCTAGCTGCATCGATTCCCGAGTCCGCAGCGTATCGGGCTTGAATGCTCTGCCCGGTGATCCTCGACTCCTCATGCCCTAATAGCATGGACTTCATGAAGGCTGTCGAGGCCAACGTCACTGCGGAGATGACGATCAACACGGCCAAGAGCAAGAAACCGCGACGCGGTTTGGACAACGAATTTGTGGTTAGGACTCGAAGCGATTTCGAACCGTTCCTCGGCGGTTGCGTCAGTTTTTTGGTTTTCATAATCCTAAAGAACTCATTCCGTTCGAGGATGTTCCGCCAGAGTTGGCTCCGGCAGGGCTTGCCAATAATGCCGCACCGGGGATCAAAATGTTCATCGAATAAAGCTCGATACCGTATTCCTGGATCATCGAATTGTTGAGAGTCGAAAGCGAAATCCCAGGTGCCATCGGATTGGTCCGCGCCGAAGACTCGCGCTGCATGGCTATGGTCACCTTGACGACACTCGGAAGTCCCAACGAGGTGGAATCCCATTCGGTCTGCCATCCATTGGCCCCGAAATACGAAAAATCGATCCCTAGGACCTCCGGTGCAATGATCTCACCGGTCCGGATCAATTGGTCGCTGTTGCCCATTTCATAAGCATACTGCGTGACGGCTCGATCGAGCGATCGACGGACCAGTCCCCCGCTTTGTCCTGCAGTGCTCCCGGCGCTCGAGGTGGCGATCTGCGAGGTCAGGCTGGCCAAGGGGTCTTGGACCCCATCGGATCGGGGTGCTTGGACGTAATAGCCAACGGTTTTGATATCGCTGGGCATATCCCCCAGTGAGCCTGTGTTCATGTTGCCCGGTTGGATCACGTACTCGTCGGGGCGCGGCAGACGGCTCACATCGATTTCGATCGACGAAGCCGACCCGAAAATCCCAGGTGGAATGACCGTCGGTCCGGCCGCTGCACCTTCTGCGCCGGTCATCGACCCGGACCCTGCACCGCCCATCCCACCCGTAGCGCTGCCTCCAAGACCACCGGACATACCTCCCGAACCGGCTGCTGCGCCCGCCCCGCTCCCACCACTGGCGCTGCCATTGGCTCCGGGGTTGCCTCCTGTGCCGCTTGCTGGAGGAGTCGCGCTTCCCGACGAACCTGGATTTCCGCCCGCGCCAGCTCCACCGGCCCCTGCACCGCCGGCCCCGGCTCCACCGGCAGCTCCACCGCCGGCAGCTCCTGTCAAGGCTCCGAGCGCTCCGCCGGTTGCATTGTTCATCGCATTGCCGAGCATCTGGTCCAGACCGCTCGTGTCGTAAGGATAGTACCTCACCGTCGTGCGAACATCCTCGGCGATCATGTTGAGGATCGCGCGCGCCATCTGGGCTTGGCGTACGCTATCGCGACCTCGGGTTTCGTTGACCAAAAACAATTGCACCAGGCCACCGATCAAGATCGAGACGACGGCCGTCAAGGCCAACGCCAAGAGAAGCTCCAGAAGCGAGAAACCGCTTCGGGCTGAGTTCTCCCGCTCCAATCGATCGCTTTGTATCGTGAAAGTTCGCTGGATCACTGCACACCTCCTGCCGGGGCCGCAGCACCCGATGCACCACCTGCACCGGTCGAGCCACCCGTGCCGCTTGAGCCACTCGAGCCGGTCGAGGCCGCCGGAAGGGTATCGAGACCGAGCGCCGGATCGATCATCCAACGCACAATGTAGAAAACTTCTTTGTTCTCATCGGCTCCAGCTTGGTCCGTCACGCTGAGTCGGATTCCTACCATGTCTTTGCGCGCAGCCGATTCGGTCTGCAGTTGAAAATACCAAGTCCCCCGGGGGACCGTATCGGTAATGGGCATCCACCCGACGGCTCCTTGCAGTGGTATTGCTCCGGTTACGACCTCGGCCATTTTGGATTCCGCAAGGATTTGTGCGGTGGCCAGTCGGTGTGCGATCAGTCCGTTGTCGGTCGCTGTGCGCGTGATTTGGGCCAGGATGGCCGCCGACATGGCCAGGATGGCAAGTGCCAAGACGACTTCGAGAAGACTCATTCCGAATCTAGACGAAGTTCTTGAGGTTATTGCGGACCGATGGTGTCTAGGCATACTAAAACCCTCCTTGAATTGCAGGGCCTGGAGCAATTGCAGGGATTGAGGCAGCATCGACGGGCGACAACCGCACGGAGTTCGATCGCCCTGTTACGCCCCTGAGTTGGATCGCCATGCGACGGCCTCGGGAATCGGCCAAGATGATTTGCGCCGTCGTAGACGAACCGTCGGGATACAACAGAAGCGGAGAGGAGATCCCGCCGGTTGTTGCTACCCCGACGCCGCCGATGGGCGGAGCCTCGCCGTTTTTTTGCAGTTCCAGGGCGTTGCGGGCATCGACGACCGTCTCGATCCCGAGAAACTGCACATCCCCGGCGAGTTGTTTGGCATCCTCTCCAAGTTGTCCTGTGGTTATCCCTACCGTCCCGCCGGCGAGGCGATCGGTTTTGACCAATCCACCGGCATTCATGACCGTCGCGCCTGCGGAGGCATCGGAGTCCTCGTTGCCACTGAGCCAAGGTTCTATCGAGTAGCTGTTTCCGTTGAGTGTCGCTCGGAAGACTTGGGCCTGTCCGGTCCGCATCGCTTCGACTCTGGCTTCGAGCAGCTCGTTCTGGAGTCGTTCAGCCGATTGGATCAAGCGACGTCCGTAGATCATCGAATCCAAGGTGGGGAAAGCAAACGCGGCTATCACCACCAGGATGATCAATACGAGAATGACCTCGAAAAGCGTGAATCCGTTACGACGCGACGATGTCATCGGAGGTCCCGGATTGTCCATCCGCTCCTAAGCTTCTTAGCTCAAAGGTCGATCCGTTGAGTTTGTACTCGTAGGGACGATTCCAGGGGTCGGAGGGGATTTTGTCGAGCAGTTTGGTCCAATCTCCGGGGTTGGCCAAATCCGCTGGCTGGGTCATCAGCGAGTCGAGCGAGGCGGGCAACTGCTGCATCATCAGTTGGTACTGCTTGACAGCCGAGGAGAGCTGAGCCAATTGAGCCGTCGCTGCGCGCTTGTTGGCCTGATCGAGCACGCCGGTGAAGTTCCGGATGGCAAAGCCCGCGATGACGACCAAGATGATCAGCACGAGCATGACTTCCAAGAGGGTAAAACCACGGCGGGAGTTTCGGCTGGATCTGCGATTGTTTTTCATAATTAATCCTCCAATTTCGTATGGTAGAGCGTTCTGTTGAATTTCAAATCGAATCGTTTGCGGCCCGGTGCTAGCGGTTCGCTTGGCGATGTTTTACCCCAGGGTGTTGGCGCTGTTAAGGACCGGGAGCATCAGCGCCAGGACCACAAACATGACAAGACCAGCTAGGATCAGGAGCATCACCGGTTCGAGCAGTCGGATGACCGTCTCGAGCCTTCGAAAGGTGGTTCTTTCCAAGTTCTCGGCGATGTTGACCAATACCGTATCGAGCGTATTGGATTCTTCAGCAACCGAAATCATTTCGACGACTGTCGGTGGAAAGTGACCCGATTTCTCGAGCTGTTTTGCAAGTCTCTGTCCTGCAGTGATCTCCGCACTTGCCGAAGCGACCGCTTCGGAAAGTATTTTATTTCCCGCAGCGTTTCGACTGATGTCGAGCGACCTTAGGATTGGAACCCCGTTCTTGAGCAAAGTTCCGAGCACGCGGCAAAAACGGGCGACAGCTAGGTTGAGAAAAACCCCACCGATCAACGGGGTTTTGATTTTGATCAAGTCGGCTCGGTACTGGCCTTCGGTCGTATCGAGGTACTTCTTGAGCAGTAGGATTAGACCGGCGATCGCGCCGAGAACCACCCACCAATAATTTTGCACAAATTTGCTGATCCCGAGCAACAACTCGGTCGCAGCCGGCAAGCCTTCTTTGGCTCGCATGCTCTGGAAGATTCCTTCGAATTTCGGAACGAAGAAAATCAAAAGTACCGTCACGACAACCACACCGACGCCCATGACGAAGACGGGATAAGCCAGAGCCCCGAGCGTTTTGCCTTTGAGCTCCTCTTGCTGTTCGACGAACCCTGAGACGCGTTCGAGGGCGTCTTCGAGAAACCCACCTTCGCTCCCTGCTCGGGTCATGTTGACGGCCATGTCGTTGAAGATCTTCGGGTAGCGGGCCATCGCATCGGGCAATGATTCGCCTTCTTCGACCTTGGCTTTGATCTCCGAGATTGCGTTTCTGAGCGTACGGCTCGAGCCGCTCTGTTGCGAGAGCACCGAGAGGGCTTTGAGCATCGGTACGCCGCTTCGAAGCAGCGAGGCCATCTGGCCATAGAACGAGGCCATCTGCGAACCGCTAACGCGACCGGTTTTCCGTACTTGCCGGGTCTTGTCGAGTTTGATCGAAATCGGAAACAGGGACTTCGACCCGAGTTGCATGGCTGCATCCCGAGTGCTCGCGGCCGTGACGCTACCCGTGACGGACTTTCCGGCAAGATCTCTTGCGATGTAGGCGAAATCAGGCATGTGAAACCTCGTTGCTCGGTTGCGTCTTGACGATCCTAGCCAATGCTATCCCCCTTGGTCGCCCGTAGAACTTCATCCATGCTGGTGGTCCCTTCGAGTACCTTGCGGAATGCATCCATTCGCAAGGTCAACATTCCATGCTTTAGACCGAGCTTCTTGATTTCGAAACTGCTGGCTCGATCGTGCGCCAACTGACGGATCTCTTCGTTGGTAATGAGCAGCTCATAAATACCAAACCGACCCGAGTAGCCTAGGCCACGACAGACTCGGCATCCCTCGGGCATGTAAAGGGGCTTTCCGTCGAGCTGTTCCCAGGGAAAATCCCGGGGCAGTTCGTCGCGTGTGGGATGGTAAGGTTTCTTGCACTGAGGGCACAGCCGCCGAACGAGCCGTTGGGCCATGATCCCTTCGACGGTGCTGGCGACCAAGAAAGGTTCGATTCCCATGTCGATGATCCGGGTGAACGAACCGGCCGCATCGTTGGTGTGGAGCGTGCTGAATACCGTGTGACCGGTCAACGAAGCTTGGATGGCGTTTTCGGCCGTTTCAGCATCCCGAATTTCACCGATGAGCACGATGTCCGGGTCATGCCGAAGGATGCTTCGCAACGAGGCAGCAAAGGTCAAACCGATCTTGGGGTGAACCTGAATTTGGTTGATTCCATCGAGTTGGTACTCGACTGGGTCCTCGGTCGTGATGATCTTGTTCTCCGAAGATCGAATCTCCAGAAGAGAACTGTAAAGCGTGGTCGTTTTGCCCGAGCCGGTCGGGCCGGTGACGAGAATGATCCCGTGGGGGATACGGATCAACTCGCTGAACTGACGATAGGTCTCTTCCCCCATACCGAGGCTTCGCAAGTCGAACTTCATGGCCCCCTTGTCCAAGATCCGCATGACAAGGCTCTCGCCGTGGATCATCGGGATGACCGAGACGCGAATATCGATTTCCCGACCGTGGACCCTGAGCTTGATTCGCCCGTCCTGGGGCAATCGCTTCTCGGCGATGTTCAACTTGGCCATGATCTTCAGACGCGAGATAATGGCAGCTTGGAAACGGTTGATTTCCGGAGGCACAGGTTGGGTCTGAAGGATACCATCGATGCGGTAACGCACGACGATCCCGCCGGCTTGGGATTCGATGTGCACGTCACTGGCCCGAGCGTCGATCGCCTCGACGAGGATCTCGTTGACGAGCCGAACGACGGAGGCTTCCTGCGCCTGTTCGCTCAGCTCGCTGCCGTCGGCCTCGAATTTTTCGAGCAGCTCGATCTCGTCGTCTTCATCGCTCCGGGCGGCCATTAGGCCTTCGACGGTTTCGCTACCGACACCCAAGTGTTTCTTGACGAGTTTGGCGATCTCAATCTTTTCGGCCACCAACGGGACGACTGCACAATTCAAGGCCGCCGCAGCCTCGTCGAGTGGGTAGAGCTCGAGCGGGTTGCTCGTTGCGACATACACGCGACGGCCTTCCTTCCTGACCGGGAAGATCGCATGGCGATAGATCAGTTTTTGGGGGAAGGACTGCAGCAAGGAAAGATCGACATTGGCCTCTCGCAGATCGATGTAATCGATCCCGAGTTCTTCGGCGATCGCCTTGAGCGCTACTTCTTCTTTGATGAATCCTTTTTGCACGACGCTCTCGAGAATCCCGCCGCCGTTCATCGCCGCGCGCGACTCGTCCATTTGGGCTTGGTTGACCAGCCCGCGTTGTACCAAAATGTCTCCAGCTTCAAGCATCATCGATTCAATTACCTTGCGTTAGCGATTGCCTCGGGTACTTCGGTTTCCGCCGCCAGTGTTGCCACCGCGTGTGTTGCCACCGCCAGTGTTGCCACCAAATCCTCCTCGGTTTCCACCGAAGCCTCCTCCTGCGCCACCCATTCCACCGAATGGGTTACCACCCCCTCCTTGCATGCCACGGAAGCCTTGACCGCCCCCTTGGCCTCCCATACCCGGGACGCCGAACATCATGCCTGGGTTGCCCCCTGCTGCGTTGGGAAATCCCATCTGCATTCCGCCACCTGCATTCCCGCCCCCAAATGCGCCGGGATTGAAATTCCTGAACGCTTGGAATGGGTTGGCTTGGGGTTGGCTGCTATTGGCAGGTGCCGAAGTTTGGGGGTTGGTCGTCGAGGAGGTTCTGGCTTGAGCTCCAAAGACCGACGAGAGTGCCGATCGGACGGTATTGGGATTGATACCGGCGATCGGTGCGACGACAAAACTATCCTCGCTGCCCTCTGCGGTTTTATCGAGCATGGTGACGAACTCTTCGACTTGTTCAAACAATTGCTTGGGTGCAACGACGATCAAGGAATTGTTTTTCTTGTCGCTCGTGATGGTCATCGTCGATTCTTTGAGTTCCTTTGGGGCCGCTCCACGCCGTCCTCCACCCCCTCCGCCACCGCGAAGGGCTTCGATGAACTCTTGAGGGCTTGGCGGACGCTGCGCGTTTTGCGCACCTGCAGCGCCTCCGAGACGATCGGCAAACACGCTCCGCACTGTCGTTTCGACTTCGGTGACTGAGGCGTTCTGTAGATAGATGATGTTTGGTGTTCCGCGGGTTTGCGGGTCGACAGGGCTGTTGTCGGTGTCGATGATCTGAATCAACTCCTCGATCAACTGCATATCGAGCGGGTTGGCTTGGACCCAAAGGGCGTTGAGCCGAGGGTCGGCTGTAATCGATACTTCGCCGCTGGAGGTCGACGTGCTGCTCGAAGCCGCCGAGCCGCCTCCGCCACCCATACCCAAGAGGCTTCCGAGGAATCCGCCGCCACCGAGAACACTCGAAGCGACTTCGCCGAGCAGGCCGCCGCCACCGGCCGAACCGCCACCGCCGGAGGAAGCTCCGCTGAGCACCCCTCGGATGAGCTCTTCGGCTGCCAAGGCCGAGATGTGCTTGAGATAGATCACCGTCGGTTCGGAAGGCCCTGAAGCCATTTGCTCTTGAACCACACGGGAGATCTCATCGAATTCGTTGAGCAGTTGGGGATCATCGCTCGTGACGATCAGGCCCGCTGGGCCTTGGAAAACTCGCAGTTCATTTTTCCCCCCGACCGGCTCGCCTGGGCTGCTCGGTGGTTGGTCCGAAGGGCTTGGAGGCTCAGTCGGATCGACTGGATCTTGATTGAGCTTGGTGTACCGCACACTCGAGACCGACGATACGCTATTGGGGAACTTAAGCGGCTCGTTCGATGCGGCCTTTTGGCCCGGTACCTTCTCGGCAGGGGGTTGAGGCTGAGCCTCTGGTCGCGCCCCAGGCTGTGCCTCTGGCTGAGAATTGGGCTGAGTCTCGGGTTGAGCTGGTGCTCGGTTGGTAGGCTGGCTGCCACCACCGGATTCGATCTTGCGAATTCTCCCTTTTTGATTCGTCGCCTGCCAGAGCACATCGATCTGGTCGAGGAACTTGTCGGCCGACTTGCCTGAGTAAGGCAAGAATCGGGCTTTTTCGCGGAGTCCATCGAGGGTCGGGCCGGTGCTTTCGACCTTCTTGAGCAGTTCTCGGACTTGAGAGACCTCCTGAGGTGTTCCTTGGACCATGATCCTCCGAGCGATCGTATCGCCGTAGAAAATGGGTCCCTTGGCTCCGCCGTCTTTGTCTTTAGCGCTCGATTTCCCGAAGAACTTCTCGAGGGTCATGATCGCCGCTTGGGTATCCATTTTCCCAAGGTCGATCACTTCGAAATCGCTGGTTTGGCCCGAGAGGGTTTCGATGATCTCTTCGATGGTCTTGTGGTCGGTCGGAGTGGCCCGAGCGATGATGTTGTTGGACTTCGGGTCCAGAGCCAAGTTGATATTTGTCTGCCCGGAGAACTGCGTTTGCAGAACGTCCATCGTTGTTTGTGGGTCGGAGCCTCGGATGTTGTGGCTCCGAACCGCGACTTGCTCGGCCGTGGTCGAGGAGGTTTTGCTATCGGTTTGCTCGACGTCGACTTGGGTTACAAGATCGCGGAGTTTTTGAAGCTTGTCAGGGGTTCCCGTCGCGTAGAGGGTCGTTCCAAACGCGTCGGTCGAGATGCTCAGATCTTCGGAGACATTCGCGTTTTCCTTGAGCCCCAAAAGGGGCCTTGCAATCCCGAGAAGCTCCTCGGAACTCATGTTCTTCAGCGCGATCGCTACGATCTTGGACATCCGGCCCGCATCGGGCATCTCGGAGCGTTCGATCGTCTCGCGGATCATCCTCAGTTTGCCACCCGTCTCGGTCACGAGCAACTGATTGGCAGATGGCAACGCAACGATCGAGCCCTGTGGACCTAGCAGCGGCTTGACCTCCTTCTCGGCCTCCTCGACGCTCAGGCGTGTGAGCATGAAAACGGTTTTGCAAATCTCGAAATCCCCGCGTGTGTCGAGGTCCTTTGAAGGTACCAACTCGGTCAACTCACGGATCAAGCCGCGGACAAGTTCTGGATCGCCAGCTCCCAGGTCGATGCACAGCAGCGCACGCTGCTTGCGAACCAGCGTGTAGCCCCTGTTCAACAACACGCCATTCATGATATCCATCGCTTGGGAAACACTGTAGACGCGGTAAGGATCGCGGTAGGTGAACGTCCCAGGAGGGAAAAAATCGGTCTGAAGGCTCAGCTCTGCTTCTTTGGCAAGCCACTTCAACACATCCGGCCAAGGCGCCGAGTTGAAGTTCACGCGGAGTCCGAATTCGCCAGGAACTCCTGTCGGGACCGATGAGGAACTCGCTTCGCGACTGGCCATCGGAGCACCGGCGTTCGTATCGCCCGGGGCCTCCTGGGCTCCTTGCGAACTTGTCGATGGGTTCGAGTCGCTCGCCTCGGAAGGCTTGCCCGCGATCGGTCCGATCAATCCAGCCCATTTGGTCCGCTGCTCGTCGTTGAGAACTTCATTGAGTTGCTTGGACAACTCTAGAGCCCCTTTTTCAGGGCCGAGCTGACGCATCAAGCCTCGCTTGCCCTCGACTATCGTCTGTATTTTTGCCAACTGCTCTTCGTTGACCGCAAGCGATCCTGCGATTTGCGGTTCGAGTGCAGCAGCCAATCCAAGCCCCTGGAGACGCAACTGCTCGGCGCGCACTTGCTGCTGCGCGTTGAGCATCGTCATCCCAGCGATCTCGACCGAACGGAGGTTTTGACGAGCTCGCTCCTTACGCTGGATCGGATCCTCGATGGCCCGCAACTCAGAAGCAAAATCGATCGCCTTGCCCTCGTGCTGCTTGACCAAATCGCGCAACTTCGTCAACTGCTCGTCGCTGAGCCCCAAGTCGGCGGCTATGTTCGGTTCGGTCAACGCAGCAAGCACCCCGACAATGTCCGGATTCCCCTCGCTGCGTCCTGTGCTCGGAGCGGCCATCGAAATGGCACACGATAGAAGTAAACTGCCGAATAGCTTGGAGTTCCGACGCAACCTAAGTGATCGGCGGTTGGTGTTTCGCATAGTTTTCGTTGCCGCAATGGATCGCTGAGACGTAAGGAGTTGATCGATTAAGGGGGTTGTGCGGGCTGAGCTGACCCTGACTGTAGTTCAAAGTCAACAATTTCCCAGGTCTTTTGCTCGGCTAAGGACGCATTCGAGCCCAACAAGTCCCCAAAAATGCCGGTTTTGATAGCAAATAACTCATTTGCCACCTTGCCTTGCATTCCTGCAAACCCCGTGTTTTGTCAAAGGTTTCGAGCCCTAGGGGTGCTAAAGCCGGAAAGCTTTGCGGTTTGGGAGGTTTGCACGACCGAGGCAAGCTGCCGTCCTAGAATTCGATACGCGGTTGGGAATCTTGGATTCGCAAACGTAATACAGGGCTTTAGGGGGCCCGTTTGCGAAGTTTCCTTTGGAGCGATCTTCGATGGATCCCCAACCGACGCGAGGCCTCGGAGATGTTGTTGCTGCAGTCGGCAAGCACGCGATGGATGTGCTCCCATTCGGCTTGAGCCAACGTCGGCACGGGTATTTCCTCGTCGGTCTCGGGCATTTCGACCTCGGTACCCCCGCGTTTGAAGGCGTTGAGGATGTCGTCGACATCGGCCGGCTTGGGAAGAAAATTCACCGCTCCGAGTTTGATCGCGTCGATGGCCGTTGCGATGCTGCCGAACCCCGAAAGGATCAGCACGCGAACATCAGGCGAAATTTGCTTGATGTCCTGAATGAGGCTCAGCCCGGACCGTCCGGGCATACGAAGGTCCACGACGGCAAGATCCGTCGGGGTGAGTTTGAACTTTTCGACCGCTTCGTCACAGGTCCCTGCCACGAGCACTCGGAATCCGCGTTCCTCAAAAGCTTCGGCAAGGCGATCGCGAAGGATGATGCTGTCGTCGACGAGCATGATGCTCGAGAGGCCCGAAAGTGCGTCTGATTCGGCCGACATAGTTTTTATTACCCGTTGGTGAATTCGATACGATCACGCGTCATGGAAGTCGATGAGTGCCTATTGTAATCCATCCTAAAGTACTTCATCAGTGCTTTGATGCTCCATCGATTGTCGAGTTTCCTTGCTCGGGATTCCATCGGGGTGATGGTACTGATCGTACAGTCCGCGCAATCCGACGAGTTCGAGTCGGATATTCCGCAACCCGGATTGCGAAATCCAGTTGCAATAAGCATCGATCGTACCGGCCAGTTCGAGCGTGACGCTTTGGTTTTTGGTTTCCAGGATTCGAATGCCACCGGGCAGGTCGTTCAAGCCACCCCCTGGGCCGCCCTCGGGCCCCATCTCGGCACGAAGCAGGTGCGTGGTTCGCACTTCTTCGAGCCTCGCTGTCCGAACGATCTTACCCTGCCTCAAGACCCCGACTTGGTCGCACAGACTCTCGATCTCACTGAGGATATGGGAACAAAGCACGACGGTCGATCCTTGCTGATGGATCTCTTGGATCAAATCGATGACGGTGAAACGCACCGAGGGGTCCAGGTTTTCAGTCGGTTCATCGAGAATCATCAAGGGGCTCGGGCAGCCCAAGACGCAGCAAATCGATAGCTTCCGGCGCATCCCGGTCGACATAAAAGCGACCCGACGCGAAAGGTCCAAGGCCAATCGATCGGCGTATCGCATCGCGGCGGTTTTGCTTCCTCGCGGATGCATCGAGGTAAAAAAATCGATGCAATCTCGGCCTCGCATCATCCGAAAAAGCTTTGGCTCTGCCGGCAAATACCCGACGCGCTGCCGGACGAGCAAACTCTGGGTGCAGCAGTCAAGCTCCTGGACGCTTGCGCGTCCGGACGTCGGCTGCAGGTAGCCCAACAAGCACCGAATCAGAGTGGTTTTGCCTGATCCATTGGGTCCAAGCAATCCGAAGATGGAGTTTTCATAAACCTTCAGGTCGCATTCGTCCAACGCCCGAAATGTCCCGTACTGCTTGGTGAGTTTGTCGACCGAAAGGATTGCAGGTTGCAGGTTCGATTGTGCCATCGGGAAAAGCCGTTTTCGATTGGAGCCGTCGGAATAGGAACTATGATACTCCATGGTCCGAGTCAGAAGACGCTCTGCTCGGCAAAGGGAACCCAAAGACGGATTAATCACAGTGAATCGAGCAACAAGTGCCGAAGCGCCCAAGGAGCAAGATTTGCGCTTTTACGGACAACCCGATCCGCTGGGACTCAGGCAACTGAAGGAAGCCTGGGATTCGCGAGAATTGCTGCTGAGTTTTTTTCAACGCGACTTGCTGATCCGTTACCGACAAGTCTTCGTCGGAGTCCTCTGGGTTTTGATCCAACCCCTGCTCGGTACGCTGATCTTCCTGTTGCTCTTCTACTTCATGGGCGCTCAGGGGACTGGCAGTGGCTCGACGACCGCATTTTGGAAGGATGCCTCGGTGATTCTCCTTGGCATGCTCCTTTGGCAATTGGTCAACAACTCGCTTCGAGACGCCACAGGTTCGCTGGTCAACTACCGTCATGTGATCACCAAGATCTATTTTCCACGCATGCTGCTGCCCCTCTCGAGCTTGCTCTGCGCGCTGTTCGATTTGGCCGTCGGTGGGGTCCTGCTGATCCCGCTTGCAGCTTGGTTTGGACAAGGCTTGCACTGGTCGACAAGTTGGGTTGGATTGCTAGCCGTCGTTTGGCTGGCTCTGTTCTGCTTTGGCGCGATCCTATGGCTGAGCTCTCTGAACGCCCAGTATCGGGATGTCGGATACGTCCTACCATTTCTTATGCAAATCGGCATGTTCCTCTCGCCAGTCGTCTATGGGTTTGACCGCATCGAAAGCTCACTGAGTTACTTCTGGCAGGTCGTCTACTGCACCAATCCAGTGGCAAGCTGCATCGGGCTGGCTCGGTGGGGGCTCC
Organism: Planctomycetota bacterium; assembly: GCA_003671195.1. Taxonomy (GTDB): domain Bacteria; phylum Planctomycetota; class Planctomycetia; order Pirellulales; family Pirellulaceae; genus JBKCUI01. Next base: position 10,052 of record QWPJ01000159.1, on the reverse strand, counting down.
TCGGATCCCCGCTCCCGCCGATCCTGGGATTGGTACTCGCTGCGTTGCTGACCCTCAGCCTAGTTATCTCTAGCTTGGTCTGGTTCCAACGCAGCGACCAATGGATGGCAGATCGCATATGATGCCAGGTCAAAACCCCATCGATGATTCCCGACAAAACTCAGTGGCGATCCGCCTTGAGGATGTCTCGAAACGGTTTCGCCTCGGAACCATCGGCGAACATCAACGCTTGACCGAGGCGATCTCTTCAAGGATCAAATCGCTCTTCAAACCGCAAACTCCTGCTTCCAATGCGCAGCCCAAGGACTTTTGGGCCCTGAAGAATATCTCGTTTGATATTCAACGCTCTGAGGTTGTCGGAATCATCGGCCACAACGGGGCAGGTAAAAGCACCTTGCTCAAAATCCTCTCGCGGATCGTCACCCCGAGCTCCGGTCGCGTGGGAGTCCAAGGCCGCATCGGAAGTCTGCTCGAAGTTGGCACCGGCTTCCACCCGGAATTGACCGGCCGAGAAAACATCTTTCTCAACGGCGCAATCCTAGGGATGAAACGGACCGAAATTCGCAATCGCTTCGATAAGATCGTCGAGTTTGCCGAGATCGGCCCTTTCCTCGATACCCCAGTCAAACGCTACTCGAGCGGCATGACCGTCCGCTTGGGTTTCTCCGTCGCTGCCCACATGGAACCCGATGTTCTGATCATCGACGAGGTCTTGAGCGTCGGCGACCAAGCTTTTCAAAACCGTTGCATGGGAAAAGCCACCGAGCTGGGCAACCAAGGCCGCGCAATTCTGGTGGTCTCCCATAACCTCGCGGCAATCTCCAATATCTGCTCGCGCGCGATCCTGCTCGAACAAGGTACGATCGCTCTGGATGCTTCCCCCAAAGAAACGATCCGGAAATACCTCCAATCCATGCGCTACGATGCGGGCAGGATTCAATGGGAACCAGAACAGGCCCCGGCAAGCCAGGAGGTTCGACTCCACGCGGTCACCGTGCGCAATGCCAAGAACCCATCGAGCGCCAATCAAGTCGATATCGATCAGCCGATCGTCATCGAGCTAGACTACGAGGTGTTGGTCCAGGGCGCTATCAACACGGTCCAAATCCACCTTAAGGACGAAAACGGAGTCTTTGTCTTCTCTTCTGCCAACGCCCCATCGATGAGCCTACAGACCGACGAGACCTTTGGAAAACCCCTCGATGTGGCTCGCTATCGAACCGAATGCACCGTTCCTGCGAACTTTCTAAACGACAGTCGATACATCTTGAGCGTTTTCCTCGGCCCACAGATCGGTAAGCCGACGATTCAGTGCGATTCGGTCCTGGCCTTTAGCGTTCTCGATACAGGCGCGATGCGCAAGGAATTCCTAGGCTCTTGGTACGGTCCGGTGATCCGCCCACGTTTAGATTGGTCGAGCCGACCGATCGACTCGTATTGACCGATTGCTGAGCACTTCGGTCCAATGCTTTGTTCGTACTTCTTTTCGTACTCGTACTCGTACTCGATTCGATTCGATTCGATCTAGTAGAGCAATCCGGCCCATCATAGGTCTGCAATTTCCCGCATACCGCCTCGATCAACCATCGGCATCGCAGCAGTTCAAACAGCCATCGAGTACGAGTACCGTTTCACTGAGTACGAGTACCGTTTCACTGAGTACGAGTAAGAGGACGAGTGCGACGAAATCCGATGCGAGGCTGATCGAATTGTAGGGCCGAATGATCAACGAAATGGGGCTCTCTTGCCTGGTACCTGCCAGTTAGCACTTGGCAACACGAGTCAAAAACATTCGATCGGGCACTTCGATCCAATGCTTTGTTCGTACATCTTTTCGTACTCGATTCGATCTAGTAGAGCAATCCGGCCCCTAGGTCTCTGCAATTTCCCGCATACCGCCTCGATCAACCATCGGCATCGCAGCAGTTCAAACAGCCATCGACAGCTAACCCAAGCCAAAATGGACCCACAAATTCTGCTGTCGAGGCTGCAGATTCGAAGCTTTATTTTACGCTTTATTTAGCCGTCGTCGGCCCGTTCGCCTTCGAGGTGTTATTCGATGCGTTGTTCCCCGAGGTGGTTTTTTCCACGACGTCGCTGGTCCTAGGACTGCCCGCCGTGCGAGGCTCAAGCTTGGCTGATACGACTCGGTCCTCAAGCCGCGAGGAATACTCCAAAAGACTGCCCGCACCGGAAAAGGAGACGACTTGGTGGTCCCAAGCGAGTTCCTTGGAGATCATGCGCCCTGCGTCGATGTCGAATTGGATGATTCCGTTGCTCAATTGCTGCATGACTTGCGCTTCCTCGGTCGGATCGTTGACCGGCGAGAGCGGCTCGCTTCGAACCGAAATCGTCGCCACCCCCGCACTGACCTTGTCGAGCTTGAAGAATTCACGGAACTTGATCATTCGGGACGTTCCATCCTTGCGCTCGATCCGCAACTCGCGAGGAATCTCCCAAGTCGCACCGACGGCAACGGGAGCTTCTGGCAACGGCAAAGTAATGTCTCCCATTCCCATGTGAGGCGGATCGTTCGAATCGCTCCGCGCGATGACCATCCCTCTTGCGTCGATCCGCAGTGTCGAGACGACCTTGCCGATCGTATCGACGGCCCCCGCAAATTGCACGGGTATCTGCTCGCTCGGCTCCTTGGTGTTGTAGCGTATCTCTTCGTTGGCTCCGAACTGCTGGGAAAGATCGACCGCTTCGACAAGGTACTCAAACGTGGTGAACTGCTCGTCGGATTCCAGGACATACCAAGCCTTATCCGTGATCGTCCGGCTCGAAGCGTCCTGCTGCACCGAGTTGATCCGTGTGCTGTTTTTCGATAGATGGGTCACTTCGTTGCGAAGCATCAATCCGGGTTCAAAACGGTACCGCAAAAGGTAAGTCTCAGCACCTGAGCTCGCGGGTGTTTCCTTCAAGACCTTGGGCTCGACTTTCCGAAGTTTCGTTCCTGCCTGGGTGACCAGGATTTCGGGATCGGTACTTTGGCTAGCGGCACTTGGGGAAGTCCCAGCGGCTGGTCGGCCCTGTACCTTGCTCGGGGTTTTGCTCTGGGATTTGCTCTGAGTCCGACCAACTTGGGCCTGGGCACTGGTGCATGCGAAACAAAGGGCGGTAAAAAGCAGCGTGGGGATGGCAAACCGTCGCATCGTCAAAGCCTCACAAGAGAACAAGAAATCAAGCTTTGAGGTCTGATAGCAAAACGGACCCTGGCAGGTCAAGTCCGAACGGTCTGTGTCCGGTCTCTTTAGCCGTCTTGAGGTGGCTTTCGTTTCCCTTTTCGGTCCTCATCGTCTTTCGGGGACCCGCGGTCCTTTGACCGGTCGCCTCGGAAGGTGTTTCCGCGTTGCCTTCGGTATTTGGACGCAGGCCGTTTGGAGTTTTCCCCGGTGCTTGATCCCTGGGATCCATCCCCCCCTGAACCGGTGTTTTCGGTGTCGACGGGTTGACCGACTCGATTTTTGTTGCGTTGGATTTTGTCGCGAATCGCGGCGGCCCGTTCGAATTCCATCTCTTCGGCAGCCTCCATCATCTCTTTCTCGAGTTCCTTGAGATACTCTTCGGTGACGATCTTCGGAGGCGCGCTTTGGAGGATCAAATCGCGGGCTTTTTTGCGGAATTTGGCGTGCTCTTGGATACTTGCCGACACACTCTTGCGAACCGTCGTTGGGGTGATGTTATTGGCTAAGTTGTATTCTTGTTGTTTTTTGCGTCGGCGGTTGGTTTCCTCGATGGCGATTTGCATCGCTTGGGTGACTCGATCGGCATAGAGAATCACCTTTGAGTTGACGTTCCTCGCAGCGCGGCCGATGGTTTGAATCAGCGATGTCTCGCTCCGAAGAAATCCTTCCTTGTCGGCATCGAGGATGGCAACCAGGGAGACTTCGGGTAGATCGAGACCCTCGCGCAGAAGGTTCACACCGACGATCACATCGCAATGGCCTTCGCGCAAGTCCTTGAGCAGATCGACCCGTTCGAAAGCATCGAGTTCGCTGTGGAGCCATCGGCACTTGATGTCTTGATCGCAGAAGTAGTTGGACAGGTCCTCGGCGAGTCGTTTTGTCAACGCGGTGATCAGCACCCGATCGCCCAACGCGACGCGCTCTTTGATTTGTCCGAGCAAGTGGTTGATCTGGCCTTGGGCCGAAACGATCTCGATGATCGGATCGAGAAGCCCCGTCGGACGGATCACTTGTTCGACGACTTCTCCGCCGGTCTTCTCCAATTCGTAGTCCCCAGGCGTGGCCGATACATAGACGACTTGGTTGATCTTCTTTTCCCATTCGTCGAATTTCAAAGGGCGATTGTCCAGCGCGCAGGGCAGACGAAAGCCGTGATCGACGAGGCTTGTTTTTCGGTTGTGGTCGCCGAAATACATCGCGCGGACTTGGGGAATCGTCACGTGGGATTCATCGACGATGACAAAGTAATCCTTTGGGAAAAAATCATGGAGGGTATCGGGAGCTGAGCCTGCCGGTTTGCCTGAAAGAGGGCGCGAGTAGTTTTCGATCCCCGGGCAATGGCCTGCGATCGAGAGCATTTCCAAGTCGTATTTGGTGCGCGATTCGAGGCGTTGGGCCTCGAGGATCTTTCCCTCTTTCTTGAACTTGGCCAACTGCTCTTCCAACTCCTTGCGGATCACTCGGATCGCTTCAAAGATCCGTTGATCGTCGGTTACGAAATGCTTGGCCGGATAGATCATGAGGTTCTGCTCGCGCGAGAGCGCCTCGCCGGTCTCCGGCTGGATAATCGTCAACTTCTCAACTTCATTGCCCCAGAATTCCAATCGCAATGCGAAGTCCTCATAAGGAGGCCAGACCTCGATGGTGTCGCCACGGATGCGGAATTTGCCCCGCTCAATGTTCGACTCGGTGCGGAAGTATTGGATGTTGATAAGCTTGAGCAGAAATTCCTCTCGGATCAATAGTTCGCCAAGATGGATGGGGATGACCATCTTGCTGTACATCTCCGGGGAGCCCAATCCGAAGATGCAAGAGACGCTCGCGACGATGATGCAATCTCGACGGGTGATCAAGGCACTCGTTGCTGCCAGTCGCAAGCGTTCGATTTCCTCGTTGATCGAGGAGTCTTTCTCGATGTAAAGATCCTTTTGGGGGATATAGGCTTCAGGTTGGTAGTAGTCGTAGTAACTGATGAAATAGTGGACGGCGTTGCGAGGGAAGAACTCTCGGAATTCGGCGTACAACTGCGCGGCGAGCGTCTTGTTGTGGCTCAGGATCAACGTCGGCCTCTGGACCTGCTCGATGACGTTGGCCATCGTAAATGTCTTCCCTGAGCCTGTTACCCCCATGAGCACCTGCTGGGGCGTCCCGCGACGGAGCCCTCGGACCAAGGACTGGATGGCTTGGGGTTGATCCCCAGCGGGCTTGTAACTGCTCTCGAGCTCGAACGGTTTGTTGATCATTGGCTAATCGGGGTCTCTAGGCGATGACGGATCGATGCGCAGGTACCTCGATAACGCTCGGATACGCTGCTCTTTAAAGCCAGAAATCTCGGCCAAATCGTCGAGATGGTCGAAGCCCCCACGCTCGGCCCGGTGAGTCAAAATCGCCTCGATGAGTTTCGGGCCCAAGCCTGGGACCAATTGCAACTCTTGGCTGGTCGCTTCATTCAAGTCGACGGTCCAAGGTTGCATAAGCTGCACTTGCGGTGCGAGGCTCTCTGGTCGACTTCGAGAAGCCCGAACCGAACCGGCCGCCAGAACCAACAAGGATGCGACGGCGAGCAAGCCCAATGCGCCATTGCGAACGCCGATCGCCATCGAGACGTTCGATTCCCAATCCTCGCTTTGCATCAGACGACCATCCTTGGAGTCACTCAATCCGTTGGTTCCTTAAGCTCTGATTCGCAACCAGAGGTTATACCGACTTGAGTTGAGACAGAACCTCGTGAACGATCCGGTTGATGACCGAATCGCTCGCGCCCGATGAGATCTCCCGAGCGGGATTCGACCGCGATTGCATGAAGTCGAATCCCGAGAGCATCTCTTGAAGTTTCCCTTGAGCGACATCGGCCGCCGTGGCTTGTTGCGGGGTGAGCGGTTGGCGGGATTCGCCAAGATCCCAGCCTCGGATCCTCGCGCCGCGACGGAAACCCTCTGGGAATTCCGACGTCGAGAGCATCGCATCAAACAATGGCAATAGCCGGTATTGCAACTGCATGGCCCGATCCCATTGTCCCGCTTTGCAGGATTCGTAAATCGCTCGAGTCAGCTCCGGAACCACTCCGCTCGTCGCATTGGTCCCGCCGTCGCAGCCGATCATAAGCATCGGAACCAAAGCCGCGTCCCAACCGGTCATGAAAAAGAAGTCCTTTCTCATTGGCCGCACCTCGGAGATCATTCGCATCATGTGCGGTATATCCCCAGAGCTGTCTTTGATCCCGACGACCCTCGGGCACTCTTGGGCCAGACGCTTGACGGTTGCCACGTCGATCGGCGAGGCGAACAACGGGATGTTGTAAAGAGTCACGTCGACCGAGACTCGATCGGCGATCTCCTTGAAATATGCAAAGACTCCATCGGGCGCAAGACGGTAATAAAAGGGCGCTACAATCGCGACGGCTCGACAACCTAGACTGCCGTACAGATCGCAAGCGCGAATCGTCTCGGACACGTTCGCTTCGGCCGCTCCTGCCAAAATCGGAACTCGTCCCTGGGTCTGGTCAGCAACGACCTCGATGACCCGGCGACGCTCCTCAGGGGTAAAGCGAACGAACTCCCCTGTGCTGCCGTTGGGATACAATCCATGGACCCCCTTCTCGATGAGCCAATCGACGTAGCTGCGAAGCTTCTGCTCGTCGAGCCGACCTCGGGAATCCAAGGGAGTGATGTTCGGAGTGAAAATACCGGAAAGTGGCTGTTTCATGATGGGTAAGATATCACAATTGCGTAGATTTTTCCATGCTTGGGCGCGATAGTCTAGGTTTCCCCAGGCGATCTAGCTGCCGATTGCTGGCAGATCGAGCCTGAGGATCGGGGAAAAAGATTCCGCTGGCCATCAAAAAGGCTACAATCGCGCCATTCGGAATTTCGCAGCTCGGTAGCCTTGGTACCGACCCGGCAAGATACCGACTGCGCAGGATTTGCGCGGGATTTTCGTAAGATTGGAAAGTGCGACTCGAAAGCGAATCAGAAGCGGCAGACCTATGCAGGTGTGGATCATCGGACAGACCGGAGGGGCTAGACAGATGGGGATCGATTTTTTCGATCTTCTGGTTCGCGGCGGCATCTTCATGATCCCGATCGGCCTGATGAGCCTGCTGGTCGTGACGTTTGTCTTCGATCGTTGGATCGGACTTCGCCGAGGCAAATTGATGCCTTCTAAACCCCTGAAGTCACTTCGTACTGGACTTCAACTCGAAACCCTCGATCCGGTGGAATTGTATAGCCAATGCCGTGGTAATTCGCCCTTCGAGCAGATCGTCCAATCCGCCTTGTTACGGGCCGGCCGGTCCTACGGGGAGATTCAAGCTGCCGTCGGCGAGACGGTCCAACGGCAAGTCGATCGGGCTTATGCAAACGTCCGTTGGTTGAACCTAGGGGCTGGGATCGCGCCCCTTTTAGGACTTCTAGGTACGGTCTGGGGTTTGATCCGGGCGTTCCACGATACGACCAAACTCACCGCAGGTCAGAACCGCGCCGATTTTCTGGCCGTCGGGATCTACGAAGCGCTCGTGACGACACTTGCGGGCCTGATGGTGGCCATCCCCGCGGCGGTCGCCTCGCATTATTTCGAGGGCCGAATCGGTAGGATTTTTCGGGATATCGACGAGCAAATCGGCGTCTTGGTCCGCCGACTCGGGGGACTTGAGGGAAAAATTCGAACCGAGCTCATCGGCCAGGAATTGAAGACTCGGCCTATATCCAACTCGGTTTCGCCCGCTGCTGCCGGAAGTGTAACGAGAATTCCTCCCCCTGTTTCTACCGACAGATCGGATCGCTGATATGCCCCAGATCGGGCCTTACGCGTCCACAGGATCCCATCGTGCTAGTGCTCAGTCCGCCGTGGCGGACGGTACTCGTGCTCGTAATCGAACTCTTCGCTGAGCACGAGCGCGCTCACGAAAAACAGCCAGAACAAAACCATGCACCGAAGTGGCCGGTCGGCCGCGCTCAATTTTAGAAACCACTTTGGCGGCCATTCGGTGATGGTTGCCGATCGGATCGAAGCCAAACGTCATATCGAAAGCATGACTTGAGAATAGGCCCAATAGCAAATGGCCACGCAAAGCCCGATGAGCATCAGCGTATAGACAAGGGTGACTAGCGACCAAATGACCTTCTCGGTCGCGTTAAAAGCCGGACTCAGCCAGAGCAGCGGAAGCCCCAGTGCACCGGTGACGAAAAAAAGCATCGCCAAAATCACCTTGCGGTTCGACACAAGCTGCTCCCACTCGCTGCGTGGGCGACTGGTGCGCTGCGCATTGATGCCATGCGATGGAGCCACCGGAACTTCGATCGCCGGATTTTCAATTACCGGGATTTCAACTTCCGGGGCCGACTCCCCACGGCTAGTTTCCTGGATATCTTCCTTCGGCAATCTCTTGCTCCCACTGTTTCATCAAAGGCCAATCGATGGCGCAGGTGCCGAAATCCGACAGATGCAAATATCCATCGAGACGCTTGAGCACTCGGTCGATCATCGCAGGGTCCTTGCGAAAGTAAGGTCCATGGCTCGGGAGCAACCACTCGATCGATGAGTCGCGAATCCTCTCCAACGACTTGATGAACGATGGAATGTCACTCCCATGATGCGCATCGATCGCTCCGACCCCCTCGTCGCGGTAGATGTTGTCACCGCTGAACAATATGTTACCGAACTGGAATGCCAACTGGCTATCGGCATGCCCGGGGGTCGACCAGACGACTATCTCAATTCCTCCCACATGGATTCGGTCTCCATCCTTGACCCGATGCTCGACGCTCACCTTGGGCATCGGCTCAGAGATCCCCTGCGCATGGATCTCTGCGAAGGTCTGCAATCGGTCGCCACTCTCCAAAAGATCCGCTGCCTTCGGATGCGCAGTTACGGTGGTCTTGAGCATCTGCTTGGCCTTGGCTAACCCTTGGCAATGGTCCACATCGGCATGGGTCGCCAGCAACGTTTTGCATTTGGATAAAGGGAAATCCAAATCTCGAATCAAATCGACGATCTCGTCGACGTGCTCCTCGTATCCGATGTCGATGAGCAACCATTCGTCTCGGTCATAGATCAGATAGAGATTGCACCCGATCAAGTGGCCGGCTTGGACATTCAATTCGATAACGTTCGGAAATATCGGTTTGCGGGTGATCATATTGGATTGGGCAGGAGATTAGGTTTGTACATGCTCAGAGTACCAAACCTTGGGAATCCGCTCAAGAATACAAAAGGCTCTCAAGCCGATTGCCACTGCCGAATGAGCTCGAAAAGCAAAATAGAGCAAGTGACCGAGGCGTTCAGGGAATCGATCTTCCCGTACATCGGGATATGAACCGGGGTGATTTCCTCGGACTTCCAACGGTCCTCGAGCCCATGAGCCTCGCTTCCGATGATGATCGCCGATTTTTTGGCAAAATGAACCTGGGAATAGTCCGAACCGTTTTCAGTCCGCGCCGCATAGCAGCAGATCGAACGCTCGCGAAGCCACTTGCGCAAGTCGCCTGAGCTCGCCACGGCGATCGGAACGGTAAACATCGCACCGAGACTCGCCCGGATCGCATTGGGATTCCAGACCTCGCTGATCGGATCGCTCACGAGCACCGCCGTTGCGCCGGCCGCATCGGCCGTTCGAAGAGCGGCTCCGAGATTCCCAGGTTTTTCAAATCGATCCAGCACCAAATAAAGCTCCCGCTCTGGACCCCGGGTCGATGGACCAAGCCGATCGGCCAAACTCTCCAATGAGGTCGATGGCATGACCGCAACGGCGATCGCCTGGAGCTCCCGATCCCCATACTGAAGCTTCTGCATGGGTCCCTCTGTCAGCCGCGTCCAACGGATCGCCTGGACAGAATCACCGTTCGAATCACCGTTCGAATCACCTCG